>JANYCL010000272.1 GCA_025360355.1 Sphingobacteriaceae bacterium | reverse complement strand
TGGCTAATATTTTTTTTGCTCATATATCTGAAAAATTAGAAGTCAAATATACTGAAGTAAATCAGATTTTTAAAATCGAGCACTGATTACTTCAGTATAATAACGTAGGATTCTGGTTTTTTCTTTAAAAACCAATTCCTTCGGTATATAAGAAACAAATGGAAAAATAAAAACCATCCCGCCGGGAGGCAGGATGGTTTCACAAAAGAAATAGCAGGTCTTTTAACCCCTTAGCCAATCTGCCACTCTTTGATTATTCTTTTACGATCAATGTTTTTGAATCGGAATAGTTGTTTTCGCTAAAATCAACCGATTTCCAGTTTTTTATTTCTTTAATTTCTTCTTTTGTGACTGTAGTATTCGATGCAATGCATTTAGCTTCTCTTTCGGAATATATTTTTTGTTTTTTTGCTTTTTGATTAAGATATCCGATGAAGAATGGCGAGCAAATTTCTATTCCGAACATTGCTACTATAAATATTTTGATTAGCGTTTTCATAAGGAATGGTTTTAAAATGTTAAACAATCTGTGTGATCTTTGTTACTAATTAATACGCACTGACTTAAAAATAGGTTGGTTGAAAAGTGCTCTAATTAATAAGTGGTAGGTTTTTATGAGTAAGTGGCATGTTTTCGGACATAAAAAAACTGCTGATTTTGTCAGCGGAAACGCACAAAAAAAGCAACACTGAGTGTAGTGCTGCTTGCAATGAGTGAATCAAAAAAATTATCCTTTCATCTTCTCAAATGCTTTCATTGTATCAACTAAAACCTGTACGCTTTCTAATGGTAAAGCATTATATAAAGAAGCACGGTAACCACCAACATCTCTATGACCACGAATGCCACTGATGTTCGCTTCTTTCCAAAGCTTATCAAATTCCGGTTCTTGTGTTGCGTCTTTTAATAAGAAACAAACATTCATATTACTGCGATCTGCTTTTTCAACTGTCCCTGTAAATAATGGGTTACGGTCAATTTCATTATATAAACAATCTGCTTTTTCTTGATTTACTTTTTCTATCCAGCTAATGCCGCCGTTTTTCTTTAACCATTGTAAAGTTAAAAGCGTAACGTAAATTGGAAACACAGGAGGGGTATTATACATACTTCCACCTTTAATATGTACTTGGTAATCTAACATGCTTAACATTTTGCGTCCGGTTTTTCCTAGCGCATCTTTTTTCACCATTACCATTGTGCTTCCAGCGGCGCCCATATTCTTTTGCGCACCTGCATAAATTAAAGAGAAATCTTTTGCATTTACTTTGCGACTGAAAATATCTGAACTCATATCACATACTAAAGGCACAGAAGTTTTTGGGAAACTTTTTATTTGTGTACCGAAAATTGTGTTGTTGCTTGTTAAGTGTAAATAATCAAGGTCAGAAGGAATTTCAAAATTTTTCGGAATGTAATTGTAGTTCTTATCTTCTGATGTTGCAATTACTTTTGTATTGCCAATCATTTTTGCCTCTTTAATTGCTTTTGCTGACCATGCACCTGTGCTAACATAACCTGCAGTGCCATCTGTTCTTAATAAATTATAAGGAACCATTGCGAATTGTAAACTTGCACCGCCGCCTAAATACAATACTTCGTATTCATCACCAACTTCAAATAATTCTTTCACTAACGAACGCGCTTCGTCCATCACCTTTTCAAAATTTTTACTGCGGTGCGATATTTCTAATAATGATAAATTAAGATTATCGAAATTAACACAAGCTTCTGAAGCTTGCTTTAAAACTTCCTGAGGCAAAATCCCCGGGCCGGCGCTGAAGTTGTGTACTTTTGTCATGGTTAAGGTTGTCATTGTAATTTTTTTTTCAAATGTAAAGATTTTCACTATAGTTTTAAAATTATCTTCATTTTATTTTCGAGACCCAAAATGAGATAACCTTCCGGACTAATTTGCCAGGCTTCAACTTTATTATAGAGTGTTCCACTTTTTTTATCAAGTACTTTATTCCCTTCTTCATCCTTAATTAAAAAACAATTGGTTGTGAGAGAAGTAATGGTGCCTTTGCTTTTATATTGAATGACACCTTTTGTATCGATGAGAAATGTTTCCAGTTTTAAGGTGCAAATACTGAGTCCGTCGTTAAAATCGGTGGCAGAGTTGTATTTAGGTGGAATTACGATGTTCAATTTCCGATCAACAAAACCATGTTTGTTCTTGCGTTTAATGTGGATCAAATTATTTTGTGCAAAGTTCACTTCTTCATAAGCATCATAATCAATACTTACACGGCCGTTAATATCCATTAAAGCTTGTTTGTTCTTTTTGCAAAGTTTAAATAATTTCCCATTTGTATAATAAGAAGCGGGGAGTTCTTTCTTAAAATCAAAATCAATATCACTTATGAAACAGCCTTTTCCGCTATAGAAACCGTATTTATTATTTTTTACTGTGATGAAAATAGTATTCTCGGCTTTCAAAACAAGATCATATTGCGGTTGTAAAATAATGCTATCGTTCTCATTTACTAATCCGAATAAATTATTTAGTTTAATAATGGCAATTTTGTTCTCATCAAAATCCGATATCCATTGGTAATTTGCTTTTGAAGCGAGTCCGTTCTTATTTACAAAACCATACAAACCATTATTTAAATAATAAGCAAAACCATTTTTAAAATCACCAAGTCTGTCGTATTGCGCGGGAATGATACTATTCCCGTAAACATCCATCGCACCATATTTATTATTCACTTTAACAATATAAATATTTTCACTTTGCTCCGATAGATCTTCAAACGGCCCCGCAGATCTTTGTCCTTGTCTATTGATCAAAAACCATTGAGTATTAATATTTACCGGCGCGTTACCGTTCACAAAAGTAAATGCGTCATTATAAAAAGCATTGAACACATTTTGATTTTCTTTATTGATAAAAAACACTGAATCGTTTTTCGAAACAACGGCTAATCCCTCTTTAAAAATTGTTGCTTCGTCGTAAACAGGAGGAATAAGATATTTTCCTGAGGTGTCAATAAATCCAACATAATCGCTGTCCTTAGCGGTAATTAAAATTTTATTATTCAATTCAATTTCTTTGTTAATAGAAGCTTTGAATGGGAAATCAGGATAATTCTGAACAAAACTTTGTAATTCGACATTGTTATACGATTTCACTGTAAGGGCATATAAAAGTTTCCAGGCTTCATTAATAAAATGACTGTTCTTATAATTCGTCACGTAAAAATCAAGTCCTTGCAGATCATTGTTTTTCCTATAGATCTCAAAGAGTTCATCCTGAGCTTCGCCAACAAATTTATTTTTCGGGAATTTGTTAATGAAAGCATTGTATTGCTCACTATTCTTCAGAGGAGTTTGTTCCTCAAAAACTTGTTTATCGTATAGCGTTAAATATTCTTTATAAAAATAACTTTCAGGAAAACGGAGCATTGTTGCTTTTGTGCTATCACTCACATTATAAGTAAGATTGGTCTTGTAACTTAATTCGTCCCTTAAGTATAAAGCCTCAAATTTTTGTTGAAAGCCTGCGTAAGAATTAACCATAAGAAATTGTTCATAGCCCTTTGCAGTATTGGTTTTTGAAGCTTTTAACAAAGATCTTTGAGCAATACTGTCGGCCTTTGCTAATATTCCCAAACTATCAATTTGAAAGCCAGAGTAAGCTTCTTTCCGGCGCGAAGTTTTAAAGTAGTTACCCGATAAAGTGATGTATTTTGAGGCGCTATCGGTGTTAAAAAAGGGGTTATCATGCCTGTTATAAATGATGGCAAGGCCAAAGGCAGCAGCGGCTTTATGGTTCTTATTCAGCTCTGTATAAAAGAGTTTTTTCGCCTTAAAATAGTCGTAAACGCCAAGAGCTTCATAGGCGTCCTCAATTTTAGCGGCTTTCGCACACAAACTTGTTAATATAAGATAGAAAATAAGTAAGTTATTAACCCGCATATCTCCTCAAAAGTATACTTTTGTATCGTTGTTTAAGTCAAAAAAATGTTCACAACCGGTCGTATAGCGTTTACAGTGCTGTTTTTGCTGGTTTTTATAGGTTATTTGGTATGGTCGTTCCGAAAGGATAGAGTTATTAACAAAACGCACTATCCAAAGGCTTATAAGACCATTTTGGGCTTAATTGGGGTGTTATTTTTGCTTTATCTTATTGTTAAGATACGCAAATTTTTGTAATTCGAAAAAAATAGCTATATCTTTGTTACTTAAATAAATAAAATTAAAAACAATAAAAAAAGAATGAAAAAGGTAATTGTAACATTTGTTTTCTTCTTCTTGGTGAACTTAAATTATTCAGCGACACTTCTTGTTGAAGGTAAATACCAAAACAAGAATGTTTATGTTCAGAATTTTTTCGGTGGCTCGGGTGTTGGTTTTTGTGCTTTCGAAGTAAAAGTTAATGGTAATATCACAACAGATGAAGTTAACTCAAGCGCATTCGAGATTGATCTTGGATCATTAAAATTAAAATACGGCGAAAAAGTAACCATAGAAATTTTACATAAAGAAGGTTGTCAGCCAAAGGTTTTAAATATGGAAGACCTAAAACCAAAACCTTCTTTCGAAATTCTAACAATGAACATTACATCAAGCGGACTTTTAAAATGGACCGCGAAAATGGAAGCAGGCACATTGCCTTATGTAGTTGAACAATTTAAATGGAACAAATGGGTACCGGTTGGTGAAGTTGACGGAGTGGGTACGCCGGAGTCTCACGATTATTCTTTCCAGGTTTCATCTCACAGCGGCGAAAATAAATTCCGCGTCAAGCAAGTTGGTTTAGGTTTAACTCCGCGTTATTCAAATAATGTTGTTTTAAATTCAATGATAGAGAAACCAAAATTCGAAGTAAAAGATAATTCACTTACGTTTTCTTATGATACCGGTTTTGAAGTTTATGATTCTTACGGTTTAGTTGTGAAAAAAGGTTTTGGAAAAGATATTAAAATAGATAATCTTGAAAAAGGAAAATACTATTTGTGTTACGATAACCAGATCACAGAATTCAGCAAGAAAAAATAAACCCCGTAACAAGCTTTAAGAAAAGAAAATGAAAAATTTAGCAGTTGTATTGGCCTTTTTCTTTGTGGTTAACCAAGCTAAATCCGGAGTACTAGTTGTAGAGGGTAAATTTCAAAACAAAAACATTTACGTGCAAAATGCTTACGGCGGTTCAGGCGTTGGTTTTTGCGCTGTTGAAGTAAAAGTAAACGGACATATTACAACCGACGAGGTAAATTCAAGCTCATTCGAGATCGATCTTGTTGCGTTACAATTCAAATACGGAGATAAAGTAACCATCGAGATCATACACAAAGATTTTTGTAAGCCTTTTGTTTTAAACGCAGAAGATCTAAAGCCACGCCCTACTTATGAAGTAATGAGCATGAATGTTAGTGCTAATAATATTTTGCGTTGGACAACCAATAAAGAAAGCGGACCGCTACCATATATAATTGAACAATACAAATGGAATAAATGGGTGCCAATAGGAACCGTTGACGGATTAGGTACAGCTGAGACCCATGATTATGCTTTTAAAATTGTTTTACACAGCGGCGAAAATAAATTCCGCGTGAAGCAAATTGGCTTAGGTTCTTTACCGAAAATTTCAGCAGCAGTTACAATTCAGTCTATGACCGAAAAACCAAACTACGCTTTAACAAAAAATTATGATGCGTTACAATTCAGCTCTGAAACTTTTTACGAATTGTGGGATGAATATGGTATGATAAAAAAAGGATACGGAAAAGAAATTAAGTTAGAGAACATGAAGAAGGGTAAATACTATTTGTGTTATGATAATTTAATGACTGAAATAGAAAAGAAAAAAAGATAATTATAGTTTTGATAGCAGATGTTTAAATTCGTTTAAGATCATTGCTGTTGCTCCCCAAACAATTTTACCCTCTACATCAAAGTAGGGGGTTTTTAATTTCATGCCGGGCATAGGTTCAACTATGGTGTTTTTTATTAGTTCAGGAAGCATTAGATCATTCAGGGATAATTCCATTATGTTCTTTACTTCTGCTTCATTTATACAATAAACTATTTCAGGATCGTTTAGAACGGCAACAAACGGATTCACCATGAATTTACTTACAGGAATGAAAACAGAGGTGAGTTGTCCGATGATCTCAATATTGTTTAGTAATCCAATTTCTTCATAACACTCACGCAGGGCTGTTTTCTCAAGTGTTTCATCCACTTCATCAAATTTACCGCCGGGGAAACTTACTTGTCCGCTATGTATGCCAGCATAAGTATGTCGCTCGGTTAGGGGAATATAAAACTGACCATCGCGTTTTATCAATAAAAGTAATACAGAACTATTTTTATATTCAGTTGGATTCAGATCTTCATGCTTTAACTTTTCGCGGTTAACATGAGCCATTTCGAATTGTACTTCAATACCCGGCAACGGCAGCTTTAATTGCTGTTTTAGCTTAGATAAAAAGACGTTTTCCATAAGTACAAATGTAGGATATTAAGATGGAATTGGGGCTAAAAACCCTACCTTTACACTATGAGTGAGATCAAGCTGAATACCATTGAAGAAGCTATTACCGAATTAAAGAACGGTAAGGTAATTATTGTTGTTGATGATGAAGACCGCGAGAACGAAGGCGATTTTTTAACTGCTGCACGTAACGTAACTCCTGAAGTGATAAATTTTATGGCAACACACGGACGTGGTTTAATTTGCGCTTCTATTACTGAAGAGAGAGCAAATGAATTAGATCTGCATTTAATGGTTAGTAAGAACACAGCTTCACACGAAACAGCTTTTACAGTTTCTGTTGATCTTTTAGGACATGGCTGCACAACCGGAATTTCGGCGCAAGACAGAGCTAAAACAATTCAAGCGTTAATTGATCCGAAAATAAAATCATCTGACCTAGGAAGACCGGGACATATTTTTCCGTTGATCGCAAAAACAGGCGGTGTATTACGTCGCACCGGACATACCGAAGCAACAATTGATCTTGCAGTGATGGCAGGTTTTGAACCTTGTGGTGCTTTGGTTGAAATTATGAATGAAGACGGCAGCATGGCACGCTTACCTGATCTGATGAAAATTGCAGAAAAATTTAAACTCAAAATAGTTTCTATAAAAGATCTGATCTCTTACCGTTTAGCAAAAGAAACAATTGTTGAAAGACAAGTAGAAGTGAATATGCCAACGAATTGGGGCGATTTTAAATTAGTGGCTTATAAAGTTAATACTAACGGTCAGGAGCACATGGCTTTGATAAAAGGAAGTTGGAAAAAAGATGAACCTGTTTTATGCCGTGTGCACTCGTCATGCGTTACAGGAGATGTTTTTGGAAGCTGCAGATGCGATTGCGGCCCGCAGTTACATGCTGCCATGGAAATGGTAGAGAAAGAAGGTCGTGGTGTTATTGTTTACATGAATCAAGAGGGTAGGGGCATTGGTCTATTAAATAAATTGAAAGCATATAAATTACAGGAAAAAGGCCGCGATACTGTTGAAGCGAATTTAGAACTTGGTTTTAAAATGGATGAGAGGGATTATGGTGTTGGAGCACAAATTTTACGTGATCTTGGTGTGCAGAAAATAAAATTAATGACAAACAATCCTAAAAAGCGTGCCGGTTTAATTGGTTATGGTTTAGAGATTGTAGATAATGTTCCTATTATAATAACTCCCAATCCGCACAACGAAAAATATCTCCAAACCAAAAAGGAGAAAATGGGACATTCGTTTTAGTAGGCGGTTTTCTTTACTTATCTTTTGGTGAAATTTTATTTCATCAATCTATTCAGATTTTTCTTAAAGTAAATTTCAGAAGTAAGTAGTGCCCTTTGTATTAGTTGGGCATAATGAATGGAATCTAAAATTTCTTTTTGTTTTTCTTCTATGATGTCTTTTTGCCGGTCGATCTCTATTTTTTTAGCGGTAATGATCTCGTTGTCCTTTCGTTTTTGAAGGTAGCTTCTGAAAATAAATCCTGCCAGCAATAGAACCAATACAAATCCTGCGATGCTATAATTTCGTTGCAGGGTTTGTTGTTTTAATTCTTCAAGTGCAATAAGGTCTTTTTTATCTTGTTCATCTTTTGCCTGTGCCTCTTTCTTTTCAAACTCATATTGCATTTGTTTTTTTACAGATGCTTTTTGCGTTTCTTTATTATTAAGACTGTCGGACATGTGTTTGAAAATTTTAAACATGCTCACAGCTTCTTTATAATTCGCCGTTTCTTTATAAATTTTAATCAGAACTTCACTGGCATTTCGCATTTTTTCGGGGTAACCTCCTTGTCGTGCTAATTGTAACGACCGCAAGCAGTATTCTTCAGCTTCTTTGTATTTTTTTTGTATGCGGTAAATGCTGCCAATATTATTTAAACAATGCGCGATGCTAAGATTGTCTTCGAGTTCTTCGCTGATCTTAAGAGAGCGGAAATAACATTCCAGTGTTTTTTCTTTTTGGCCCATTTCGCTATAAACACCTGCAATGCCTATTAAGCAAGTAGCAATTCCTTGTTTTTCGTCTATTTCTTCGCATAATTTTATTGCGCGGGTAAAGTATTTTAAAGCTTGTTCTGTCTTTCCTTGATCAGAATAAATTATGGCTATGTTATTTAATGAATTTGCAATACCCGATTTCTCCTTAATTATTTCGCGGACCTTTAATGAACGTAAATAATATTCAAGTGCTTTATTTGTTTGTTTCTGCGCGTAATAAATTCCGCCTATGTTATTTAATGTAACTGCAGTTCCTGATTCATCGTTGGTTTTTTCTTCTATACTCAGCGCTTTGGCGTAATTTTCCAAAGCCTTTTCTACCTGACCCTGATAAGTATAAATTAATGCCGTATTATTTAGTGATCCTGCTATTCCATCTTCATTTCCAATTTCTTCTTGGATCTTAAGCGCGCGGGAATAATTTTCAAGGGCTTTTTCAGATTCGCCTTTGTTCGAATAGAAATAGCCAATGTTATTAAGCGAGTTTGCTATCTCTTTTTTGAAATTTAATTTTTCAGAAAGTTTTAATGCGGGCTCAGCATATTTTAAAATATCTTCTTCAGCACATAGTTCACATATCTCCGCTAGGGTATTTACTTTATTAGTATCTTCTTTAGCGTTTTTTAAAACATTAAGGAGAGAATCTAATTGCGGATTCTCAGCTTGCGAAAATGAAAGATCAGGACCAAAAATAATGGTGAAAAGAAAAAGATATTTTAAAACAGATCTCATTTTCGCTTCAGTCGGTTTAAATTCTTTTCCATGGCCATTTCAGTTGGCAATAAAGCGTTTTGAATTCTTTTAGCGTAATGAATGGAATCTAAGATCTCTTTTTGTTTTTCTTCAATAACATCTTTCTGTTTTTCCGCTTCTATTTTTTTTGAAATAATAATAATGTTTGCTTTGTGTTTTTGCCGGTAACTTCTAAATATGAAGATCGCGAGTAGCAATACCAAACCAAACCCTGCAATAAAATAATTACGTTTCAGTTTTTGTTTTTTAAGATTTTCAGAAACGATCACATCTTTCTTTTCCTGTTCGGCTTTTGTTTCCGTTTCTTTTTTATCAAAATCGTATTGCATTTGCTTTTTTACTGCGGCTTTTTGTGTTTCCTTATTATTAATACTGTCAGCCATCAATTTAAA
>JANYCL010000263.1 GCA_025360355.1 Sphingobacteriaceae bacterium | reverse complement strand
CGGAAAAGGCGGATTGGATATCTGGTATAGCAAAATGGGTTCAGATGGTGCTTGGGGAACACCGGTAAACATGGGTGATAAAGTAAATACAAAAGGTCATGAAATGTTTCCTTATGCAGCCACAAATAATTTATTATACTTTTCTTCGAATGGTTTAGAGGGACTTGGCGGATTAGATATTTATGAAGTAAAAATAAAAGCTGACGGCACGCCGGCTAAAGTATATAATATGGGTTTACCCATGAACAGCTCCTCTGATGATTTTGGAATGGTATTTAATGATGAAGGTTTAAGAAGCGGTTTTATAAGTTCCAACAGAAAACGCCGTGGACAAGATGATGATATTTATGCATTCACTGTTTTACGTGAAGTAAAACGCGGAAAGGATGTAAAATTAATTACGAAAGATAAAGATTCGAGCACCGTAATTCCTTACGCGAAAATTAAGATCAACAACGATTCAATTACAACAAATGAAAAAGGTGAATACACTTATTTTATTGAAGAAGATGGTTATTATAATTTAACTGCCAGCAAAGAAAAATATTTTAATGGTGTCGATTCATTATCTGCAAAAATGTCGGACAAAGATGAATTTGAAAAAACACTTTTGTTAGAAAAAGATCCTGATATTTCTTTGTTAGCATTTATACTAGATGCAAAAACTAAAGAAGCTTTGGGCGATGTAAAGATCACTATTAAGAACATGACTACTAATTCTGATTTTGATTCTTATAACACAACTGCTGCCGGTGATTACAGAAAACCGATGCCAAGTGCCAGAATTGGAGATAAATTAAGTCTGCAAATTAAATTAGAGAAAAAAGGCTACATAACTAAAACTATTGATTTTAATCACACTGTTACAAAACCGGGAGAGCAAAAATTACACGAGTTATTAGACATGAATATTGGAAGAGCAATGGTTGGTTTAGATCTTGCTAAATTAATTAACCTGAAACCAATTTATTTTGATCTCGGTAAATCAAAAATCACACCTGCTGCTGCAACAGAATTAAATAAAATTGTTGCCGTAATGAAAGAATATCCGGGCATGACAATTGAATTAGGAGCGCATACAGATTGTCGCGCAGCCGCTAAAGCAAACTTATCCTTATCGATGGCGCGTGCTAAAGCCAGTGCAAGTTATATTGCGAGCAAAGGCATTCCAAGAACTCGCATTACAGGTAAAGGTTATGGCGAAAGCAAATTATTAAACGGTTGTGCTTGCGAAGGTAAATTAACTTCTAATTGCACTGAAGAAGATCACGCTTTAAACCGCAGAACTGAGTTTATCATTACTAAGTACAAAGAAGTAATTCCTAAAAAATAGTTAAGAAAAGGGGGCTTTGTCCCCTTTATTTCTATTTATAGTGTATATTTGATTCTGTACTGAACCCTATCAAATGACCAAAAAAATCAAAAATGTTGGTATTGCCTTACAAGGTGGCGGCTCCCATGGAGCGTTTACCTGGGGTGTATTAGATCGCTTATTAGAAGTTGATGAATTGGTTGCTGATGCCATTTGTGGTACAAGTGCTGGAGCCGTTAACGCCGTTGTATGTGCATATGGTTTACATATGGGCGGACCAACAAAAGCAAAAGAATTAATGGAAGAGCTATGGCGTAAAATTGCCAATAGCGGAAGCGCATTTTTTAAGCCGGGTGTAATGGATAAATATTTTGGGAATGGCGACATGCATAATTCTCCGGGATATTTGTGGTTCAATGCGGTTTCGCAGTTTATGTCGCCTTACAATTTTAATCCGCTTAATTATAATCCCCTTCGTGATATTTTAAACGGGATCGTTGATTTTGAAGAATTGCATTTATATAATAAGAAAAAATTATTTATTTGCGCTACCAATGTAAAAACAAACCGTGCTAAAATTTTTACTAATAAAGATATAACTGTTGATTCAGTTTTAGCTTCTGCTTGTCTGCCATTATTATTTCAGGCTGTGGAAATTGACGGTGAATATTATTGGGACGGCGGTTATATGGGTAATCCGCCTATTTTCCCTTTAATTACCAATACAAATATTCATGATGTGTTGCTTGTTAAAATTAATTCAATCAACATCAATTCAGTTCCAACAACGGCAAGAGATATTGCTGATCGTGTAAATGAAATTTCTTTCAACAGCAGTTTAATTAACGAAATGAAATTGATCCACTACCGTAACGAATTATTACGCAACGGCGTTTTAGAAAATGATGATAAAGTAAACCGTGAAATTTATGTACACACCATTTCGGGTTATGAATCATTAAGTCAATTAGGACATAGCAGTAAAATGAATACCTCTTGGGAATTTTTATTGCAGCTAAAAGCAAAAGGACGCGAAACTGCCGACAAATGGCTTGAGAAAGATTTTAAAGAAGTAGGTTTAAAATCAACCTTTGATGTTGAAGAACATTTTTTCGGGAAGTTTTAGAAAGTTTTTGAAGTACGCATTTACAAAATATCTTTTTTTTGCTGCAGTATTTTTTTTCTGCCTTCCCTCCTTTTCCCAAACCAAATACAACGCCGATCCCGAATATCTTTTATCGAAAACTGAATACGGGAATGTTCTATACAAAAAATTCAAACCTGCTTACCCGGATACCAGCGTAAAAAATTTACAAAATTATTCAGCTAGGAATTACATGGGCAATTTAGGTTTGCCTTCTCCAAATTACATGCTGAGTTACAAGTCGAAACCGCTGGGCTTTAATTTGTATGATCTTCCTTTCGGAAATGATATTATTCAAAAGTCACAGGTTGAATATTATCAAACGAAAGGACCTTTTGGATCTTTAACCGGAATTTCAGGAAGTAAGCTCGAACAGAATTTCAGATTATTATATTCGCACACTTTCAAAAACAAATTAAATATTACCATGCGCTTTAACCGTTTTGGCGTGAAGGGCTTTTATTTAAAGCAACAAACATTCACAAATAATTTTTATACTTCTACAAATTATACAACCAAAAATAATCGCTTCGGTTTTTATTCTTACGTCCTGTACAATAAAATAAAATATCAGGAGAATGGCGGAATACGCTCCGATGCCGCTTTTACTGCTAATCCTCTTGCATCAAAAGATCTATTGGAGGTGAATTTAAGTAATTCAAAACGCACCATCCGCGAAACAAATGTTTCTTTTAATCCTTGGATGAAACTAAATAAAGGAAATGATTCAGGACGCGTTTCGCATTATATCGATTACAAATTTAATTACGCCGGTAATTATTATTGGTATCAGGATGCAGGCTTGCCTTACGATGGTTTTTATAATACTGTTTATTTAGATACTGTAAAAACCAGCGACAGTACACATGTACGTCAGTTTACGAATAGAGTTAATTACACATTTAAACTAAATCAAATTGGTTTTGGCGGATACGCCGGTTATAGTCATGAATATACTATTTTGCATCAGCATTTCGACAGTACATTTTCGAATCATTTAGTTTATGGATCTTTATTTTATGATAAATTATTTTTACGTAAAGATTCTTCAAGTATTAACCGAAACAAACAGTTTTCTACACGTATAACTTATAGCAGCGTTTTGGCAGGACAAAACAGTGGCGACATGAAGATTGAATGGAACAGTGAATTAAGTTTCAGATTAAATGAGAAAGGTGTTGGAACTAAAAAAACTTCAAGAATTTATCTGAGTGTTTTATCCGAACAGCGTCATCCTGATCTTATTTATAATTATTGGTACGCAAATAATTTCAGATGGAACAATAATTACAAGCCTGTAAATACACTGCAAGGTAAATTGGGATTTGTAAATACGATCACAGGTCTATCTGCCAATATATTATACCAAAACATAACAAACTATTTGTATTTCGACACTATCGCAACACCGCAACAAAGTAATTTAAATGTAACTAACTGGCAGTTCAATTTAAATTTTAATAAAATATTATTTAAACATTTAGGATTAAGATTAAACTACTATTATCAGTTAACTAATAGAGGAAGTATAGTACGCATTCCACCTCTCGCTGCTGCAGGAAGTGTTTTTTATACAGGGAATTTATTTAAAAACAATCTTCAAATGCAATTCGGTGTGCAGGCTGAATATTATAATCAGTTCAAAGCTTATGCATACATGCCGGCAACAAATGAATTTTACATTCCGAAAACAACTTATTTGGTTGGACAATATCCTTTTGTAGATGTATTTTTAAATGCACGCATCCGTCCGGTGCAATTTTTTATTAAAATAGAGAATGTACTTTATGGTTTAGTGGGAACGAATTACAGTTTTGTTCATGGCTACTATCAAACTGATAGAGCTTTCCGTTTTGGTTTGACCTGGATGTTCTTTGATTAAACTACTTATTTCCGCAATCATCATCCATCACTGCTTTACTTTCTGTTTCTAAAGTAGCGTGTTGAATATTCATATGTTCCAATTCGTGCTTCACTTTATGTTTGATCTCCGCAATTTGTTTTTCATTCAGGCTTTCATTTATAATTAAATGTGCCGTCATGGCGTTTTTAGTTGTGCTCATTGCCCAAACATGTATATGCTGAATGTCGTTTATATGCTTAATTTTTACAATTTCATTTCTAATGTCCTCAACATTTACGTTTGACGGGACTGCATCAAGAGATAACTTCAAACTCTCTTTTAATAAACCCCATGTACTATAAATAATAACTCCCATAATTAATAAACTTATCAAAGGATCGATCCACTTAAAACCTGTATACGTAATAATGAGTCCGGCAATAACAACTCCTACCGAAACTAAAGCATCTAAAGCTAAATGCAAATAAGCGCCTTTTACGTTCAGATCTTTTTCTTTATCGCGGAAAAACATTAATGCAGATACTGAGTTTATTACAATTCCAATTCCTGCAACAATGCTGATCACATTTCCTTTTGTTTCTTCGGGCGTAATAAAACGCTGAATAGCTTCCCAGCCAATACTTCCCACTGCAATAAATAAAACAACTGAATTTACCAGAGAAGCGATGATAGTACCTTTGTTAAAACCATAAGTGTATTTACTTGTTGGCTTTTTTTTGGTCATTTGAAAAGCAAAGAGAGACAATGCTAAAGTTGCAACGTCGCTTAAATTATGTCCTGCATCCGAAAGCAACGCAAGTGAATTCGTAAAAAATCCAGCTACAAATTCAACAATAACAAAAACGCTGTTTAAAATAATGCCAACAATAAACGCTTTGCTCAGCGAATTGATCGTTACATTATGATGATGATGTTGCGTATGATCGTGTGGCATGACTTGTTTCTTCTGTAAAGATACAAAAACCATAACGTAATTAAGCATTGACTTTTATCATTTTCAATTTAACAAAATAAGCCTGACATTAAGTTGGGCTTTTTTATTAAGTTTACTTACCCGATAATTTACATTATGAAAGCATTTAAACTAATAACTCTTGATAACGGTGATTCTTCTTTTCTTGAAGGTTCTATTCCAGAACTTCAACATATTAAGGCTGATCATTTTTTAATACATACACACGTTGAAGGATGGGAAATAGGTGCACATGTAGCGCCGCGTTATCAATTTGTAATTACTATAAAAGGAAAATTAAAATTCACTGTTACAAACGGCGATACTTTTATTATTGAACCCGGAATTGTTTTAATTGCAGATGATCTTAGTGGTAAAGGTCATACTTGGGAGATCTTGGAAGGAACAGAATGGCATCGAGTTTATATTGTACCTGAAACCGGTGCGGATGATTATTTTATGGAAAGTAATTAAGATCTATTGATGCGGAGATGTATTTTCTTAATTAATTGTTAATTGAAATTATGTCCTTTTCCCTCTATTTTATTAGCTTTGTAGCTCAAAACTTTAATTATGAGCGCAATAGTAAACAAAGGACCAATTTCGAAATTCGTTGAACATCATTATAAACATTTTAACGCGGCTGCATTAGTAGATGCCGCTAAAGGTTATGAAACGCATTTAACCGAAGGCGGTAAAATGATGGTAACACTTGCGGGCGCAATGAGTACAGCCGAACTTGGAAAATCTTTAGCAGAAATGATCCGTCAGGGGAAAATTGATATTATTTCCTGTACAGGCGCAAATCTCGAAGAAGATATTATGAATCTTGTTGCGCATAGTCATTACAAACGCGTACCGAATTACCGCGATCTTTCTCCGCAAGACGAATGGGATCTTTTAGAAAATCATTTTAACCGTGTTACTGATACTTGCATTCCGGAAGAAGAAGCATTCCGTCGTTTACAAAAACACATTTATAAAATCTGGAAAGATGCAGATACAGCAGGCGAAAGATATTTTCCGCACGAGTACATGTACAAAATTTTAAACAGCGGTGAATTAAAACAGTATTATGAAATTGATCCGAAAGACAGCTGGATGTTAGCCGCTGCAGAAAAAAATTTACCAATTGTTGTGCCGGGTTGGGAAGATAGCACTATGGGAAATATTTTTGCTTCTTATGTAATTAAGGGAGAAATTAAAGCAAGCACTATGAAAAGTGGAATTGAATACATGGCTTGGTTAGCAGATTGGTATCCAAAAAATTCAGGCGGAAAAGGTGTCGGGTTTTTTCAAATTGGCGGAGGTATTGCAGGTGACTTTCCTATTTGTGTTGTACCAATGTTATATCAGGATATGGGAATGCATGAAATTCCTTTCTGGAGTTATTTTTGTCAGATCTCTGATTCAACAACTTCTTATGGTTCGTATTCAGGTGCAGTTCCAAACGAAAAAATTACCTGGGGTAAATTAGATATACATACACCTAAATTTATTGTAGAAAGCGATGCCACTATTGTTGCACCGCTTATGTTTGCTTGGATTTTAGGTTGGTAGATTTTTATTAACTTAGTGGTAGTTATCATGAAGAAAATCTGCTACATAACTATTGCTCTTTTTATTGCTTTTAGCTGTAAAAAAAATTCAACTACTACAACTAAAAACACTACAACAGCAACAAGTTTTAGTGTAGATGGTAAAACTATCAGTAACCCTACCCACACATCTATAACAAATGGGGGTAATTATGGGGTTATTGCCTATGGCGCAA
>JANYCL010000262.1 GCA_025360355.1 Sphingobacteriaceae bacterium | reverse complement strand
AATGTGCTAACATTGGCATATCTGCTTCCAAACCTAAATAACGGTAAATTAAAATATGTGCAGGCGCACTCGGTAACCATTCTTCTCCGCGAACTGCGTGAGAAATTTTCATTTCAATATCATCAACAATATGCGCTAAATGATAAGTTGGCATTCCATCTGATTTCAATAAAACTTTATCATCCACTTGCGTAGAATTTACAACAACCCAACCACGAATGATATCATGAAAACGAATTTCTTCATTACGCGGAACTTTTAAACGGATGACATAAGGCGTACCCGCATCCAATAATTTTTTTACTTCCTCAGCACTTAATGTCAGCGAATTTTTCATCGCTTGTCTGCTCACCGAATTATATTGCGGAGCGGCAACTTTTGCGGCTTCTAATCTTTTGCGCATGGCTTCTAATTCTTCAGAAGTATCAAAAGCATAATAAGCATGTTCGCTTGCTAATAATTTATCAGCGTATTTTTTATAGAGTCCTGATTCTTTTCTTTCGCTTTGTCGGTATGGTTTGTGTTCGCCATCTCCAAAACCAACACCTTCGTTGGGTTCAATGCCGCACCATTTTAATGCATTCACAATATATTCTTCGGCGCCTTTTACATAGCGGGTTTGGTCGGTATCTTCAATACGTAAAATAAAATCGCCGCCGTGTTTTTTGGCAAACAAATAATTAAACAACGCAGTTCTAACCCCTCCCATGTGTAAACCACCGGTCGGACTAGGTGCAAAACGTACTCTTACTCTTTTTTCCATAAGGATAGCAAAGATAAAAATAAATAAAGACGAAAAGGCTTTGCTGGGTTATAAAAAACTCATAGTTTTAAGAGGCGTTAATCTTTGGATTGGAATCGGCGTCAAAATGAGAAGGACAAAAATGAAGAAATTAGTCTTATTTATTACATTACTTATTTCGGGTTCGGGATTAAATGCCCAAATGCGGATGCTGGATTCTTTAATAATGGATTTTAATTCGGCTAAGCATGATACAACAAGAGCGAATGTATATGTTCAATTCTCTGAAATTTTATATTTATCAAAACCGGATACAGTAATTCCGCTTTGCGAAAAAGCGATGGCCTTGTGTGATAAAAATATTCCGAAAGCAAATGGAATTGAAAAAAGAACATTCTTATTAATAAAATCATCAGCACTTAATAATATCGGGTATATTTTTCAAAACCACGGGGAAATTAAACAAGCCCTAGATTATTATCATAGAGGTTTAAAAATTCAGGAAGAGATCGGCGATAAAAAAGGCTTAGCCCAATCCTTAAACAATATTGGATTCATTTATCAGGGAGAAAAAGATGCGGCGCAGGCTTTAGATTATTATAAGAAAAGTCTAAAGATCAGAGAAGAAATTAAAGATAAAAGGGGAATTGGCGAGTGTCTTAATAACATAGGTTTTTTATATCGCATCTTGGGTGATCCTAATTGTAAATCGCAAATTGAAGAGGCTTGTAAAAAAGAAGGACTAAATAAGGGAATAATTTTTTACCAGAAAAGTTTAAAAATAAAAGAGGAAATAAAAGATTCGCTTGGAATTGCAGTTTCTTTAAATAATATCGGCGGTATTTATTTGCGGTTAGATGAATTAGATACCGCTATGTCGTATTATCAAAGAAGTTTAAAAATTAGAGAACGGTTAAATGACAAGCAAGGTTTAACAAATGCGATGTCGAACATAAGTCTGATTTATTTTAAGAAAAAAAACTATAAGGAAGCGGAAAAATTGGCTGAGCAATCTCTGAAGATCAGTCAGGAACTTGGTTTTCCATTAATGATACAAACTGCTGCTGATATGTTAAAGAGAATATATGAGGCGACAGGAAATTATAAAAAAGCAATGGAAATGTATAGTCTTTTTATAGTGATGAAAGATAGTTTGAATAGTCAGATCGCGCAAAAAGCCGCCGTTAAAAAACAATTGCAATATGAATATGAAATTAAGGTAGCAGCCGATAGTTTACGTGCAAGTGATGAGAAAAAAATAATGAACGTGCAGCTTGATCATGTCCGCACGCAGCGGTATGCCCTCATAGGAGGTATATTGTTGGTGTTGATCTTTGCAACCTTCATGTACAACCGTTTTAAGATAACCCAGAAGCAAAAAAAGTTAATTGAAATAAAAGAAAGGGAAACACAGCAACAAAAAATATTGATCGAAGACAAACAAAAAGAAATTGTCGACAGCATAAATTATGCGCAACGCATTCAACGCGCTTTATTGGCGAGTGATACTTTGCTCGAAACTAATTTGCCCGAACATTTTGTTCTCTATAAGCCGAAAGCAATTGTGAGTGGTGATTTTTATTGGGCTACGGCTGTAAATAATAAATTCTATTTAGCAGTGTGTGATAGTACAGGACATGGTGTGCCGGGTGCATTTATGAGTTTATTGAATATTTCATTCTTAAATGAAGCGGTGAATGAGCGTAAAATAAATGACCCTGCGGAAATATTAAATCATGCACGGCAACGCATAATTCAAAATTTATCTTCTGATGGCGGTAAGGATGGAATGGATTGTAGTTTTGCAGCATTTGATTTTAAGAATAAAAAAATGACTTATGCTGCAGCGAATAACGAGATCTGGGTCGTAAGAAATGGAAAATTAATTGAATTAGAGATCGATAAAATGCCGGTGGGAAAACACGATAAAGACAATCAATCATTTGTTCAACATGACATTGATCTTAAAAGCGGCGATATGATCTATTTATTTACGGACGGTTACGCGGATCAGTTTGGTGGACCAAAAGGCAAAAAATTTATGAATAAACAATTGCAGGAATTGTTTTTGACAGTGAGTTCATCAACTGCAATAGAGCAAAAAAATAAGCTAACATCTGTTTTTGAAGATTGGAAGGGTAATTTGGAACAAGTAGATGATGTATGTATAATTGGAGTAAGGATCTAGTCTGCCCTGATCCCGATAGCTATCGGGATGTCGAAGGGTTTGTGTGATTGGTGTAAGAAAATAGTCTGGGTAATATTTAAATTTGTATCATGAAAAAAATTGATCCATTCGCTTTTTATTCCATGCAATTGTTTGATCGTCTTCAAAGATCAACAAAACAAAAAAATCCGGCATTGTGGTTATACCAAAACGATCTTCGTACGCCGGCATTCATGATTGAATCTTTATGCAGGATCTTTGAAGATGGATTGGAGGATAGAGATTTCAAAAACTATCATAAAACAATTAAAAAACTAGAAGACGAATTAGGACAGATCGATTTTTACGATGTGCTTTATAAAGAATTCAGTAAAAATAAAAAAATAAGTGTTGAAGTAAAAAAATACACCTTAGCTAAAAGAGATAAAGAAGTAAAAAAATTGGATAAGTTATTGAAGAAAAAAGGCGGAATGGAAAGCCGCATCAAAGAGTTTAATGCAAAAGTTGCAAGTAAAGTAAAATTTGACACGAATACAATCACAAAATTAGAAGCTGCAATTGGTAAAGAGCTTGTATCAATAAAAGAATGCGAAAGAACTCGAAAAGAGTTTAAGAACATAGAAGAAGTTCATAAACTCAGAAGGGAATTAAGATGGATAAGTATGTACGGACAATCTTTTTGCGGCATCATAAAACTTCAGGATCTGAAGAGGAAAGAGGCTTGGGAAAAGGAATATTTAACCAAAGAGGTTGTATCTCTTTCATTTAATAAATTACCTAATCACATTCATCCTAAACATATTTTATTTAACAAGAATAATTTTTATGCCATGAGTTGGATGATCATGGAATTGGGTATATTAAAAGATAAGGGGCTTCGTCTTTTATTTTTGACGAAAGCAATTCGTAAGACCGGGAACTTAAATGGAGAAGCGGCTTTGAAGAAAGCGAAATCAGAGCTGAATGTAAAAGAAGGGGAACCGGAGATCATAAAGCAGGTTAAACAAATAAGGGAAACATTTTTCGACAAGCATAAAATCCTTGAAGATTTAATTGTTAAGCGGGTGGAACAAAAAAGGAAATAAAATCCACTCATCAGAATGCTGATCTCAATAAATAAAAGAATAACTTTAACCTTAATTGCATTAATTAACAATTGCTTTTCTTCAATTAAATTCAAAAAACATAATTTTGTATATGATGTTTAAAAATGATCTTCAAAGAATTATAATTCTTACAACTGCATTTTTCCTACTTGCTGCATCAAATACAATTGCTCAAAGTGAAAACAAAACCGAACAGTTGGAGTGGCATACTGATCTAATGAAGGCGCATGAATTGTCTGAAAAATCTAAGAAGCCTATTTTTGCGTTCTTCACCGGGAGCGATTGGTGCGGATGGTGCATTAAATTACAAAAGGAAGTTTTTGCAAAGGAAGCTTTCATTGAATGGGCGAAGAAGAATGTAATATTATTAGAATTGGATTTCCCACGCAACAAACAATTGTCACCAGAGCTTACAGCACAAAATAGCAGCATGCAGCAAGCATTTAATGTTTCTGGCTATCCTGCAGTGTGGATCTTTAAAACCATACCTAATAAGAAAGAAAAAAAATTCAGCATGGATATCTACGGTTCTTTAGGTTATCCTGTCGGCGCTGAGCAAGGCAAAGAAGAAGTTAAATTCCTTGAAACTGCTCAAGAGATCTTTTTAAAAAAATTATTGGATAACAAGTCGACTAAATAAATACAGTACTCTTAATTGATACTACTTATTTTCTGAGTGATCATTATCAATCCGTTCTTCGAACGTTTAGTTTTTTCCTTTACAGTATTCTTTTTGGCGAGTAACTGACAAACACATCCGGGTGCATCAGAAGTTAGTTCTGCATGTGAACAGGAAATTTCATTTTTGTTTCCGCAAGAAGTAAGTAATACAAAGCTTGTTAAAAGGGTAGTTAAAGTTTTCATAGTTTTTGGTTTTAATTGTTTTATGAAAACAAATGTATAGGAGGCAAAGCCCCTAAATAAACGGAATTCCGAAGTCTGGCTTTTGAAATATCTGATATTCGCCTATTTCCGGGCAAAGCACTTCCCAACGAATTGGAATTATTGATTTGCGCAAAAGAATGACCTCAAAACGGATATTTTGCAAATCTTAATGCCAGAAAAAGGGAATTTCTAAAAAAGAAAATTAGAAAGTAAGCGGCTTTCCTTGATAAAAATCCAGGATCTTTACTTTAAAAAGATAATCGTATTTAGCTTGTATCAAATTGCTTTGCGCAGTAACCAATCGTGCTTTAGCCGAATTAAAATCAAACGCGCTAATGGCACCAACAGTAAATTTTTGCTGGGCAAAACCAAACGATAATTCGGATGCTTCAACAGATGCTTTAGAAGAAGCATATTTATTTAAAGCCGCTCTTGCATTAGCATAAGCCTGCGCAATAGTTTTAAATAAAGTTTGTTCAGCCAGATCCTGATTTAACTTTGCGCTAACTGCATTTAATTTAGCGTTTTTAATTCCTGTATAAGTGTTCAAGCCATTGAATAAAGGAATACTGAGTGTCATACCAACACTTTTATTCACATTATCTTTAAACTGATTGCTAAATGGTTTATCCTTAAATACAGGAGCTTGTTGATCAACTACAATTGGCACGTTGTTATATGTACCTATTGTTACAGGAACCGTATTGTAACTAACAATATCTTTTGCAAGTCCTGAATAACCTGTTCCTATGGATGCGTTTAAACTTATGGTAGGACTAACTCTTCCTTTTGCAACAGCTAAGGTTTTTTCGGCCATCAATAAATTATATTCAGCACTTTTTATGGATGGTTGATTTTTTAAAGCTGTTTCGTAAATATTATTTACGCTTGTGGTTAATAAATTTGCAGACTGTACATCCACATCCGGTTTTACAACATTAAAATTGTTAAGGGTATCTAAATTTAAAAATTGTTTAAGAGTTAGCATCGCAATTTGGTAATTGTTATCGGCCATTGTAACATTTACTTCTTCGGTTGCCATTTGCGCTTTCACATCGTAGACCGAACTTTTTGCAAGCGTACCGGCATCCGCCAATTTTTCAGTTTGTTCAAGTTGCTGTTTTGTAATATCGTATTGATTTTTCGCAATTTTTAAAAGTTCATCGGTATAAATTACATTTATGTATGCAGTTGCAACATTTAAAGAAACGGTTTGCTGTTGTGCTTTCACATTTTCAGCCCCTGCTAAATAGCCATATTCATTTGCTTTAATATTGTTCCATTGCGCTAAACCAGACCATAACACTAAATTACTTGAAGTATAAAAGTTTTGAGATAAAACCTGAGTATTCGCAAAAGTATTCGTGTAACGATCGATCGTTCGTCCGAAATTGTAAGTATGCGCCGCGCCCGCATTTAAGCTAGGAAAAATAGCAGCTTTTGATTGATTGGAATTATTTTTTGTGATCTGATTTTGGAGTTCGGCCTGTCTTAAACTAATATTATGTTTTAACGCATAATCAATACATTGCTGCAGATCCCATGCGCTTTGGGCCTTAGTTCCAAGGGTAATTAATGAAAAGACTATTAAAAAATACTTGATCATAATATCAGATTTCAAAAATACCCAAAAAAGCTTGGTTTTAAGCAGAATTGTGACAAAAGGCATATGCCTTTATAAGCGGTTTTGTGAATGGATAATTTAACCATTTAATGTTTACAAGTATGTAACCACGTCCGACGCACAGCGTTATGCTTTCTTAAATTTGAACATGCGAATTCTCTCCTTTTTTATAGTTTTAGCCCCTTTTTTAAGCTTTTCCCAATTAACAAAAGAGTGGTACGATAGTCAGCAAACCCAATTAAAAAGCGAGAC
>JANYCL010000251.1 GCA_025360355.1 Sphingobacteriaceae bacterium | reverse complement strand
TTTTATCGTGGGTCTGAAGCGAGTTATAATTCGATCTCTGAAAATAAATGCACAGCCCGCGAAAACAACCAAGAAGATCAAAAGGAAGAGACTTATGTATTTAAGTTTCTTCTTCATTTATTAATTAATTTCAGTGATCGTCAATTCGACTCTTCTGTTTAATTGCCTTCCTTCCGGATCATCAGTGCCATTTGCTTTTGTATTGGATACTGCCGGTGTTTTCTCACCATAACCTTTAGCTTTAAAACGACCTGCACTAATCCCATTTTCAATTAATTTATTTACAACAGCCTGCGCGCGCTCTTCAGAAAGTTTACTGTTGTATTCATTATCTCCTTTACTATCGGTATGCCCTGAAATTTCCACTTTTAAATTAGGATTGCTTCGCATCAGAGTCACTAAGTTTTTAAGCTCTACGTTAGAGAGCGGGCGTAATGTTGCTTTATCAAAATCGAAGAAAATATTATTGAGCACGATCTTAGATCCAACGGTAATAGGATTCAATTTTATATCTTTATTCCGCTCAGAATAATCCGACTCCTTTTTAATTTCCATGTTCTCTGAATAAAACAAATGTCCGTCGGCCTGGTAAGTGATGTTATAGTTTTTACCGGGTGTTAGAATATAAAGAAACGTACCTGTTTTACTATTGGCCTTGTAAACGCCAACAACTTTCTCGGTTTCATTATCAGTAATTGTTACTATCGCATTTTTCGCGGGCTTTCCCGAAGCTTCAATAACATTTCCTTTTATCAATGTAAGTGGTTTTGCTTTTACTGTTGGGAATGTGGCCATGTAATTATCTTTTTCGCCCATTCCTCCTTCTCTGAAAGAAGAGAAATAAGCAGTTTTCCCATCAGGACTAATAACATAAAAAACATCATCATCAGTAGTGTTTATTGGGAAACCAACGTTTACCGGCTCCGACCACGTATTTTCATCCAATTGAAAACTGCTAAAAATATCAAAGCCGCCCATTGTGTTGTGACCGTTAGAGCTGAAATATATTGTAACACCATCAGGATGTATAAAAGGGGCGTCTTCATCATAAGGTGTGTTTATAGCCGGACCCATGTTAACTGCTTTCTCCCAGTCACCACCAAACTCACGTTTACTAACATAGAGATCTCTCCCGCCATATCCACCGGGTTTGTCACTGGTGAAATAAAGTTTAGTACCATCGGCAGAAATGAAAGCGCTCGGTTCCCAATGTTTTGTGTTAATGTTGTCGTTTAATTTAATAGGCGTACTCCATACATCTCCATTTAAAGTTGTTGTGTAAATATTTCCATCACCTGAATCATCTCTGTAAATTAAAATTGTTTGCCCGTCGGGTGAGATACCGACAGTTGCTTCGTGCCATTCAGTATTAATTGGTGAACCTATGTTTTGGGCTACCGACCATCCGGTTTTTGTTTTGGTTGACATATATATGTCTTCCATAAAATTACCATCTGCATCTTTTTGCGCGCCTGTGCTTTCCGGCCTGCGTGAAGTGAAGAAAAGTGTTTGCTGATCAGCCGACAAAACAGAAGAATAATCACCTGAACTTGAATTGACGGTTGCGCCAAGATTTTGAAGTTTAATATTGACCGGATTCTTCACCAAAATTTTTGCTGTTTTACACATTTCAATTTTCCTATTGGTTTCGTTCACCTGATCTTTATTTGAACTTTTGTTTTCAGCCATCACTGAAATGTATTTTTCATAAGCCTTAATTGCTTTATCGAATTCGTAATTTATATGGTAGGCATCTCCAAGAAATTTATAAGCAATTAGCGGAGCATTTTTTTCTTTATCGGAACTTCCCGAATAATTAGCTGAAACTGATGTCACAGCTTTTTCAAAGTAAGGAATAGCTTGTAGTCTGTTTTTTCTGGTTGCCTGATAACAAACCCCCATCTTAAATGCAAGGTTCATATTTGTCGGTTCTTTTTTATATAGGTCTGCGAATAAGGGAAGCGCATCCGAGTAGCCTCTTTTGGAATGAGATGTCGACTGGTCTTCAGTGTTAAGGTATATCTTTGAAAAAATACTTTCGGCGCGATCAAAATTTTCGCTGCTGCTTTGAGCATTTAAAAGATTTATTTGAATTAGGAATATGGAAATAAAAAGAACTGCCTTTTCCATTTGTAATTGGCTAAAAATTTTCATTCAGTAAAGATGTGACGATCAGTAGTAAGAAATATTACATAACTAATTATAAGGCTTACACTATTCACACATTGTAGGGAAGTAAGCTTATGCTTAAGAATAAGAGTAATTTAATACGTGTCCGTAATTTTTGAAAGAGATTACGCTCTGTTCATATACCAGTTCAATTCCTTTTGCATTTTTTTAGTGCTGAAAATGTTGGTAATGATCTTTTGAAGGCGGACAAAAGCAGTTTCGCTTTTTATTACA
>JANYCL010000248.1 GCA_025360355.1 Sphingobacteriaceae bacterium | reverse complement strand
AAAAATATTTCTGATGCGCGTTAAACAATCTTTATCGTCTTTGCATTTATGATCTGTAACTCCGCTTATTTCACAATGCGTTGTTGCTCCACCCAAAGTTTCATTATCAATTGTTTCCCCAACGGCAGCTTTCACTAAATAACTTCCTGCTAAAAATATACTTCCGGTTTTATCTACGATCATAGCTTCATCGCTCATGATAGGCAAATAAGCACCACCTGCAACACAACTTCCCATTACAGCAGCAACTTGTAAAATTCCCATGCTGCTCATGATAGCGTTGTTGCGGAAAATTCTTCCGAAATGTTCTTTATCAGGAAAAATTTCGTCCTGCATTGGTAAATATACTCCTGCGCTATCCACTAAATAAATAATGGGTAATCTGTTTTCCATTGCTATTTCCTGGGCGCGTAAATTCTTTTTTCCTGTTATCGGGAACCATGCTCCGGCTTTAACTGTCGCATCGTTAGCAACAACAATACATTGTTTTCCGCTTACATATCCAATTACAATAACAACTCCGCCGCCCGGACAGCCACCGTGTTCAGGATACATTTCGTAACCTGCAAAGGCACCCATTTCAAAACGTGGTGTATCTTTATCCAATAAGAAATCAATGCGTTCGCGGGCAGTCATTTTGCCTTGTTCGTGTAATTTATCGATGCGTGTTTTACCGCCGCCTAAATAAATTTTTTGCAGACGCTGCTCCATTTGCGAGATGAGCAAACGCATTTTATCTTCATTCTTATTAAAATCGAGATTCATAGCCATAATTCGTTCTCAAATATAGCATTTACACTGAATTTATTATAGCAAATGCTTTTAATTTTTATATTTGATATGTGAAGTTTTGCGCAAAATTAGGCCTTATTCTTTTTCTTATCCTTGGGTTTCAGGTTAAGGGGGATGAATTAAAATTATATCCCGATTCAACAATAGAAAACGCCGAGGAATTAGTTTCAATAATTAATGCCGGACTCGGTTCTGAAGAGATTATTGCCTTTATTGATAAAACTAAGGTCAACGATTATTTGGTGACCCATTTGGATTCGTATTTAGAAAAACTTAACACTGAGAAAGGAAAATATTTTTTATGCTTTGGTATGGCCAATGTATTTTTTGAGTCGGCAAATATTAATGAAGCTCAGCCTTTATTAATTAAAGCTTTGAAAATGGCTGAAAAAATGGACAATATTAAATATCAGGTAGCGATCTATAATTCAATGGCAAATATGTTTGCTCAGAAATTCATGAGTGATAATGCCTTCTATTATTTCAAAAAGGCGATAAGATTATCTTCAGAAATTAAGGATGAAAAAGTAACATGTACATTGTATAATAATTTAGCAACATGTTTTTATAGGGCAGGGCAAACCAACCCGAAATTTTTGGATAGCGCCAGGTTTTACACTAATAAATGTCTGGAAATTGGACAAAAACTAAATAGTAAAGCAGACATTCATCGTGCGTACCAAAACAGAGGTTTAATTGAAACGGATGCCGGAAATTATGCTGAAGCAGAAAAAGCTTTTAGGGCTGCATTAAAAATAAGTGAAGAGTTTGAAGGTTCTGATCTGCATTATTATGCCTTGTATCAGTTGGGAAGAATGTTTGCAGATGAAGGGAGTAAATCATTTGCTGATTCTGCAGTGAAATATCTTAACAAAGCGAAGGACGAAATGTATAAGCAGGAAGATGAAATGGTTTTGAGTGAGATCCTTTATGAATTTGCAAGAGCGTACAGAAACAATGGAAATTTTAAATTAAGTTCTTACTATGCTTTACGGTTCGCTGAATTTAATGACAGTTTGGTGAAAGATGAAAATGCCCGCGTAATGGCGGAGCTGAGTGAAAAATACGAATCGGTTAAGAATGAAGCAAAGATCAAAGAATTAAATTTAATTCAACAGGAAAAACAAACGCAGATCAACCGGCAGTTATATTTTATTATTGGTGGCGTAATAGTTTTAATTTTTGTGGGGATCGTTGCTTTTAGTTTGTACCGCTCGAATAAGATCAGAAAACGGATCAATACTCAATTAAGCGAAAAAAATAAGTTGATCGAACATCAAAAAGAAATTGTGGACTCCAAAAACAAAGCCATTTTAGATTCTATTTATTACGCTAAGCGGATTCAGCAATCGTTACTTCCCAGCACAAAATATCTTGAAAGAAATTTCGAAAAACTGAAAAAGACCTCAAAAAAGAGCTGAAATCTCACCCTTTAATCTATCCGTTCACTCATCCAAAATGGCGTTTCACCCATAATTTAAGAAGTTTCACTCAATAAAATGATAAGTTCTGTAACTGATAATCAATTACTTAGTTATACTATTAACGTTTTTTGAAATTTTGGCGTAACCCTAAGGGGCAGAAGTTGTTATAAGGATATAATTGCCTACGCAGCCTTTATGACTTTTAACCCCAGATACCATCATACCGCTACCCAGTTACTCGACGAGCAATTAATCATCGAAGCTGCGAAACAAAATCCAGAGCGCTTCGGTCCTCTTTACGATAAGTATTACAAACAAATTTTTGGATATGTATATCAAAGGATGGAAGATAAAGACACCGCTTTCGATATTACATCACAGGTTTTTTTAAAAGCACTTACAAATATTAACCGCTACGAATATAAAGGTGTTCCTTTTGCGAGTTGGTTATTCAGAATTGCACATAGTGAAGTGATGCAATTATTCCGTGATCAGAAAAATAAACGTGCGATCAATGCAGATGTTGGTGATCTGAAAAATATTTATGAAGAAGTTCAAGAACCGTTCTTCGAAGAATATCTTCCTGCTTTACAGCAAATGATAAAACAATTGCCCGAAGATGATCTTCAAATGATAGAGTTACGCTTTTTCGAACACCGTCCGTTTAAAGAGATCGCAGAGATATTGAGCATAACAGAAAATAACGCCAAAGTAAGAATGTACAGGATATTAGAACGACTTAAAAAAACAATTACGAATTATAAAGTTTGATATGGAACCAAAATTTAATTTGAATCGCCCAAAGATCAGTGATGAAGAGATCAACAAAAATAAAGATTTCGGCAATTTAGTAAAACAGTTTAAAGAACAAAGCATACAAAGAGCCCGCAGCGATGTTAGTTTTTTCAAAAACAAAAAAGCAACCTACGCAACGGTCATAGCCGGAATAGCCGTAATTTGTACAGTCACTTATTTCACAGTATTCAATAAAACAAACAAGCAAACAGCAACAGATGAAAAAACAAATACTTTAACCGAAAATAAAAAAGCAAGTTCAAAGAAAGCATTTATAGCACCGCCTTTTTCTAAATTAAATGTCCCTTACAATTCGTATAAAGTTAACAACGCAAAAGGCGGAGAACTTGCGCATCATACTTCTTCCAAATTAAAAATTCCCAAAAATGCTTTTGTAAATAAAGCTGGTGAACAAATTGTTGGTGATGTTGAGATCCAATACCGCGAATTTCATGATCAGGCAGATATAATTGCAAGCGGGATTCCTATGCGTTACGACAGCGCAGGTAATTCATACACATTTGAAAGCGCCGGAATGTTTGATGTAAAAGGATTTCAAAATGGTGAAGAGGTTTTTATTAGTCCGGCTACACCAATTACAGTGGATTTTGCTTCAGAATATCCAACTGATACTTACAATCAATATTATTTAGATACGGAAGGACAAAAGTGGAATGTAATTAAACACGACATACCTCAGGGTTATAAAAATGCCGGTGATAAACCACCGAATGTTTCACCGCAGCCACAAACAAACAAACAAACATCAAACATTCAAACATTATTAGAATACATTCCTAAAAAGATCGACAGCGTTAAAACGGTGTACGATAAAAAAATAGTTGCATTACCTTCACCGCAACAGCCTAATAAGCCTGTTAAATCAACCGGCCGTAAGCAAATTAATTTTGAAGTTAGTCTAAAAGATTTCCCGGAGTTAGCCGCCTTTAAAAATACAGTTTTTGAAGTAGGTGACGAAAATAAAAATTATTCTTCGGAGATCAGTCAAACCATTTGGTCAAGCGGAATAATTTCATCCGGACCGCAAAAAGGAAAAAACTATATCCTGACTTTAAAGAACAGAACACGTGAAGAAAAATTTGTTGTGTATCCTGTTTTGACTGGAGAATGTTACGAAACAGCCTCAAAGGTTTACGAAAAGAAATTTAATGAATACAATACTTTATTAGATAAGCGAGCCGCCGATGAACAAAAATTAAAAGATGAAATGGCTGCTAAACAAAAAGCTTATGTTGAAGAACAGAAAAAACTAAGCGCCGACCTTTTAAAAGAACAGATCCGCATGCAACGCGCGACGGAAGCACAATTAGCGAACCAAGCACAAAACGGACCAATACAAAATAAAGTGCGACGCATTTTCGAAGTAAGCAGATTTGGAGTTTACAATTCTGATTGTCCGCGCTCGATGCCAATAGGTGTGGTTATTTCGCCGCAATATTATTCGGTTGATGAAAAAATAAATTTAGATCCAACAACCGTGTATCTTATCGATATGGGAAGCAATATAGTTTATGATATGAGCAACAACTCTTACAGCTTTATGTACGATACCAAGAAGAAATATAGTTTATGCATAGTGTCAGGTGGCAATTTGTATATATGCGGAAATAAAGAATTTGAAATCAGCGTAAAAGGCAGCCGTAAATTCTCATTTACAACTGTGAATGCGGAAGATGTTGGGGAGTTTAGGAAAGCGCTTTCAATTTGACAATTTGGCAATTCGACAATTTGTCAATGTGGTTAAGGTAAATTAAACTTTGTGACCTTTGTGTAAAAACTTTGTGCACTTTGTGGTTAAGAAAAAACGAAATGTATTTATGATAAAAAAATTACTTCTATTTACAGCTCTCATTTTTTTGATGACAGCTTTCATTCCAAAGAAAAAAAAGAAAACATTTCTTCCTCCGGGCACTCAGCAAATAAATGATAC
>JANYCL010000231.1 GCA_025360355.1 Sphingobacteriaceae bacterium | reverse complement strand
GAAAGCATGACTTGTTTAGCTTATCAAAACGCAAACAAAAAAGATATTGAAGAAGTTACAGGATTATTTGATAAGCTCGGCACCACTGTTCTCATTGATGAAATATTAATGGAGGCCGCTACAATAATTGGTGCTTGCGGTACTGCGTTTGCGATGCGTTACATCCGCGCCAACATACAAGGCGGAATTGAAATTGGTTTTGATGCTGCAACAGCGCGTAAGATCGTAGCTCAAACCGTAAAGGGGGCAGCAGACCTCTTAATTAAGAAAGGAACTCACCCCGAGCAGGAAATTGATAAGGTAACAACACCAAAAGGCTGTACCATTGCAGGATTGAATGAAATGGAACATAACGGACTAAGTTCTTCTCTAATAAAAGGAATCACTGTTTCGTATAAAAAAATTGCTAAGGATTAAGATAATTTGTACATTTAATCCTATGAATAAAATTTACCTTTTTTTACTAGCCGCATTTGTAAGCTTAAATCTAAGTTCTCAATATGCAAACAATTGGAAGCTTGGCAATGGTTTTGGTTTAAGTTTCAATACTTCTACTCCAACTATAATAAGTAGTTCTATTCCTTCTAATCATTCTGATAATTCAAGTACCATTTCTGATGCCAGCGGTAATCTTTTATTTTATACAACCGGTTATACTGTTTGGGACAAAAACAATAATATAATGCCGAATGGTTCAGGTTTGATTGGAGATTATACTGCAGGTCAATGTGCGTTAATCGTACCAATACCATGCAATCCGAATAAATATGTTATTTTTCAAACCACCATGTTTTCTAATCCAGGATGGCTAACCTATTCTGTTGTTGATATGAATTTGAATTCCGGTTTGGGTGATGTTGTTGTAGGGCAAAAAAATATTTCATTAGGAAGCGGATGGACTGAAAAAATTTGCGCCTATTATAGCGCGCCGGCAAATTGTTATTGGGTATTATCACATAAATGGAATTCAGATCAATTCGTTGCATTTAAAGTTGATGCTTCATCAATTGCAACAACCTCAGTTGTAAGTTCAATCGGATCAGTTCATAGTTGTGGTTGTGTAAGTTGCGCACATGATGCGATGGGCCAATTAACTATCTCCCCTGATGGAAGTAAAGTTGTAAACGCATTAACTTGTCAGGATATATTTGAGTTTTTTGATTTTAATATCACTACAGGGGTTGTAAGTAATTCTATTTCAATTCCTGGTAACGGAGGTAATGCATGGGGAACAGCATTTTCTCCTGACAGTAAAAAGGTTTATGTAAATAGCATTTTTGGTTCCAGCGTTTTTCAGTATGATGTATCAACGTTTAATTCATCGGCTATACTTTCTTCCTTAACTAATGTGTACAATACCGGTTCCGGCGGTTACGAATTCGGATATATGGAACTTGGCCCTAATGGAAAAATATATATCCCGCAGCCAAACACATACTTTTTTTCGGAGATAAATTCTCCAAATTCAATAGGTGCAGCTTGTAATTTTACATATAACGCAATTTCAACCGGAATTAAAATGGCACAGTGGGGAACAAGCAGAATTGCTTATAATATTCCTGCAAGTTATTCTGTTGCCCCATTCTCCTTAACTTCTACTTCTGCAGGTGCTACTTGTAATGGGATGTCAAATGGTTCTGCAACAATTACACCTTCAACCTCAGGAAGTTTTTCTTATTTATGGTCGCCGGGTAGTTATACATCTGCTATTACAAACAGTCTTGCTGCCGGAAATTATACTGTGACCGTAAATAGTAGTAGTTGTTCTACAACTTCAACGGTTATATCAATAACTCAACCGCAACCACTTAATGTAAGTATTGATCCGTTACAGATCTGTTCAGGAAGTTCAGGGCCTTTAAATGCAACTGCAGTTGGAGGAACTCCTGCGTATACATATAGCTGGAACACCGGAGCAACCAGTTCAAATATTTCAGTTTCTCCACCTTTTAATATGAACTATACTTTATATGTTACCGATGCTAATGGCTGTTTAGGTACGGCTATTACAACAGTTACTGTATCTAGTTGCACAGGCATTCAACAGTACGGAATTGAAAACAATATTTCAGTTTATCCAAATCCTTTTTCCGAAACAATTTTCATTCAGTCTTCATCTCCGATTGATGAATTAGTAATAACAAATGTTTTAGGCGAAGTAGTAAAGAGATCTAAATTTACTAATGGCAATTTTAACGGACACGATCTAAACAATGGAATTTATTTTATTCAGATCTTTTATAAAAATAATTTGATCGGCGTTAAACGAATTATTAAGTCTAATTAATTTTCAGATAGAATTCTAAAAAATTAGATCCAATTTTTTTCTGATCATAATTTTGAGCTTGTTCACTTATTTTTTTGTTATCGAAATTTATATTAACAATTTCTTTTAGCGCGTTTGTCCAGCTCTCAACATCATTATCACAAAGCAAACCATTTTCTTTATTAACTAATTCAGGAACCGCGCCAACACGGGAAGCTAAAACAGGCGTTCCTGTCGCTAAAGCTTCAGCAATCACTATAGAAAAGGTTTCCATATTACTGGCATGCAAAAAATAATCTGAACTTTGCAAGATTTCCGAAATCTGTGGCGGAGAAGCATTTCCCTTATAATTAATTTCAAAATTCCAGTTCTTTTCTTTTTGAGCTTCGAGCAAAGTCCCTTCCCCAACAACATTTAATACCACTTTTTTACTTTCAGAAAATTTTTGAAGCGCTTCAAATATCAGGTCAGGTCGTTTAGGGTTTCCCCAATTTGCAACACAACAAAAAACCAATTTCTCATTTTCCAATTTGGCTTTATAAGAAAAAATGGTTGTGTTTACTACATTTGGAATAACTTTAATTTTATCAGGATCCGTAAAATGTTTACTAAGACTTTTTCTTAAAAATTCAGATACAACAGTCACATATAGAGCTAAGTTATATGCTTTCCTACCTTGTCCTGCATAAAGACTCTTGCTCAGAAAATTATCAACCTTACTCCAATGCTCCGTTATAACATGTGGTAATTTTTCTTTTTTCGATAACCAGTAACCCATTACAGCGGCAGGATACAAAACATTAGAATGAATTATATTCGGTTTAAATGTTGGCTTTATGTTCTTAAGAAAATATTTTTTTAGAAAACTGAATTGTAAGAGTAGATCAACATGAATGATCTTATAAAATCGCGAATTGAGTTCAATAAGATGAGTGGTAATGCCGTTCTCATCCACATTTTTACTTACTTTTTTCTCGAAAAATTTATTCGAATAACTAACCGTCAAAGCCAAAACCTCTATTTCAACCCCTGCCGATCTGATCGCTGCGGCATGCTTTTTTACATAAACCCCCTTTAAAGGATTAGTACTATTTGGGTACCAGGAGGAAATAAAAAGTACTTTCATTCTCTAAATTTTATTTTGTACTTTTAAGCGATTTTATGAATCAAATTTAAGGAATAAAGCCATAATATGGGATTAAAAGCAAAAATATTAGAGATACCCTTTGTAAAGAATTGGAAACGCAACCAACAAAAAAAGAAATTCAAAGGTTCTGAGCAATATTGGGAAGATCGCTATCAACAAGGTGATAATTCGGGCACAGGTTCGTACGACCATTTAGCCGAACACAAAGCTGATGTCATTAATGATTTCGTTGCTAAAAACAATATTAAAACAATAATGGAATTTGGTTGCGGCGATGGTAACCAATTAAAAATTGCAAAATACCCTCAATACATTGGTCTTGATGTATCGCCTACCGCTGTTAAAATGTGTTATAATCAGTTTAAGGCAGACAAAACCAAAAGTTTTTACGTTTATAACAGCATGGCTTTTCATGATAACGCACGTTTTTTTCATGCGGATCTTACTATGTCGCTGGATGTTTTATATCATTTAGTGGAGCGCGAAATTTTTGAAAATTATTTGTTGCATTTATTTGCATCAGCTGATAAATATGTGATCATCTACGCATCAGATTATAATCAAAGCGAAGAACCTATTCATCAGCATGAGAACAGAAGAAGCTTTAGTGATTTTGTAAATAAAAGTATAACAGGATGGAAATTGAAAGAAATCGTAAAAAACAAATACCCGGTTTCAACACATAAAGAAAAAGGATCACTTTCTGATTTTTATATTTACGAAAAAGCCTAAAAGGCAAAAATGATAAGTAAATCGTTTTTAAAATCTTCTATTATTTACACGCTTGGCGGCGCATTGCCAATGGTAGCCGGATTAGTTCTACTTCCGTTTTACACTAATTACCTAAATGATCTTCAGTACACTCAAGTTGCTTTTTATATCAGCGTTTCCTTACTCTTACAAATCTTATTTTCGTTTTCAATTGAAAGTTACTTTGGCATAAAATACACTCAATTACAAAACGAACCACAGTCGCAAAAAAAATTCGTTGGTACAGTTTCTATTTTACTTTTAATTATTGGGGTCGTACTGCTTTTGATCTGTGGGTTAAGCGGCAAATTCCTCTTTTCAAAAATATTCAACGAAAAATTTCAAATGGAGTTTTGGCCCTTTGGGTTTTGGTCGGTACTAACTGCTTTTTTTAATTCCTATTTTAAAGCCTCAACAAATGCTTTAATTTATTTTAAAAAACCTAATCTTTTCCTTACTGTTAATCTGATCAATTTTATAGCAACACTTGCGATCTCCATTGGCGGGTTATATGTTTTTCCGGAGAGTATTATTGGTCCCATTTATGGGCGTCTTTTTTCAGGCGTAATTATTTTTCTCCTCGCCCAGTATATTTTTAATTCAAACGGTGAATTTAAACTGGAAAAAAGTTTTTTGAAAGATCTTAGAATATTTTGTACTCCATATCTTATATATGTAATAAGCGGATGGAGTTTGAATTTTTTCGACCGCTATGTCCTGCAACCGTTCATTCCAAATACTGATCTGAATACTTACGATCTTATCTTAAAATGTTTCTTTGGAATTTTATTCCTTCAAAATAGTTTAACCGCTGTGATCTATCCTAAACTTTATGAAATATGGGCTAAACAAACAGAATTGAAAACTACTAAGGAAAGTAACCGCTACTTTAATGTGTTTACAGTCATTAACATTCTGCAACTTATTTTATTCTGCATTTTCATTCCGCTCATATACAAATTACTGATCCACAACGAAAAATTTTATGAGAGCGAAAAATACATTGGCGTTTTGGCAGCAGGTTACGGATTGAGCAGCATATTATTTTTCTACCTCCCAACAATTTTATATACAAAGAGTATAAAGGTACTTCTTAAAATTTTTGGTATAAGCGCGCTGTTTCAAATTGTAATAAGTTACTTCGCCATTTTGGAATGGGGTTTAATGGGCGCTATTTATGCAGGATTAGGTGTAAAAGCGATACAAATAATTTTATCATCCTTATTTACAAAAGGCATTTTCGTTTATGATTTCAATTTTGTGAAGATATTCGGTATCCCGGTATTGTATGCAGTCGTTAATGTTTTTCTCTTTAATATTTATCCTCAGTATAGTTTATTAAACTATTGCTTGCAATTTGTCGGATTCAGTCTGTTGTTTTATTTCATGTTTAAAAATGAAATATCAGCTGTGTACAAACAATTTTTCGGAAAAAAAGTTTAATTCTCTTCGATAACGATCCTGTTAAGATTCTCCAGATCGTATTTTAAATTTGACTTCAGCAAATCTAAGAACTCATTTCCCCACTTCGAATAAAAAGTACTAAAATTATCAAAACGCTCTTGTTGTGTTTCGGCAGGATATAATCTTGATTTAACCGATTTTATTTGATTTAATTCGGTCTCAGATCTTTGCTTAATCGCTTTATTTATTTTTGACTCTATGTTTGATATTGAATTCAATACTTTTTGTTTTTCTGCTTCTACAGCTGCGGATAACGTTTTGTCGGTTGATGCAGCTTCTTCATTTAATTTACCAAATAATTTTTCTATTTCAGCTCTATAAGAGCTCAATTCTTTTGTCTCGCTATTTTTAGCAAGATATTTTTTGATCAACTGCTCCTCGCTCTCAGTAAAATCATCTGCCGTTAAACCCAGTTTGGAAATTTTTTGTTTTGTTCCAGAATCAATAACTGTTATTGAATGTCGCGGTATTAAAACAGGAAAAAATAATCCCAATTCATCAAACATTGCTTTGTACTCTAACCAATACGCCAATTCACCCGGACCACCAACATAAGCCAGATTAGGAAGAATGAATTGCTGATAACACGGACGTAAAACTACATTAGGGGAAATTCTTTCAGGGCTTGTTCTTACTATTTGTTGCAACTCTGTTTTAGTGAATTTTTTATCGGTACCAACAAGAGAATAATTATCACCTTGCTTCTCGATCCGTGCTCGCAAATTATTTTCCAGATAAAAACAATTTATCTCCCTAGGATTAACCTGAGGCTCGTATTTCAATTCTTTTAGTTTTGAAATAGATTCGCTTACTTTTTTATTAGGCGTATTTTCAAAAATATCTTTTTCGAATACAGGAATAAAAGTTTCTTTTAACTTTTTTGAATTACCATCAACTACCACCAAGCCATAAGCTCCAAATAATTCATTCACCAAAAAACGTGTTGCATCTGCAAAATTTTCATGTTTCAAATAGGCATTCTCAAAAAGATCTGCTAAAAATTGTGCGTGACCACTATTCCCCAGAATTTCTTTTAGTTTATTGCTGATGTCGCTTAATCCCGTTGTATTAAAATTCCCAACAGCACCTTTTTGTTCAGTCTCCCACTTAATTTCTTTTCCGAACACATTAAAATGATCTACTTCTGCAAAATCATGATCTTCTGTTGCCATCCAATATACAGGAACAAAATTGCAATCAGAAAATTCTTCTTTTAATTTCTCACTGAGATTTATCGTAGAGAAAATTTTATAGACAAAATAAAGCGGCCCGGTGAACAAACACAATTGATGACCGGTTGTAATGGTATACGTGTTCTCTTTTAAAAGTAATTGAACATTTTTTTCTGAAGATGCAGAAGTGTTCTTTACTTTTTTATTTTGCTCAATTAATTCTGAAACTAAAACGTCACGGTTGCATTTTGTTTTTGCTATTGAGGCGATCGCATTTTTAAAACCGTTCTTCTCCGGGAAAAAATCATACAAACCACTCAACTCTTTTTTTTGCGACAAATAATCGTAAAGCAAAGCGTTAAGCAATTCTTTTTTATGAGGTAAAATTTGTTTCGAGAGCATTTTCTTATTTACATTTTACTTCCAAATGCAAGATCACCTGCATCACCAAGTCCAGGTACAATGTAAGCCTGTGCAGTTAATTCTTCATCAATAGCACCGCACCATAATGTGAAATTAGCATCAGGCATGTGCGCTTTTACATAATCAACTCCTTGCTGACTCGCAATTGCCGTTACAATATGGGTATGTTTTGGTTTTCCTTTTGCTAATAAAGCTTTGTAAGTTAAAACCATTGAAGAACCTGTTGCTAACATTGGATCACAAAGTATAACGGTCTTATCATTAAGGTCAGGACAAGCAACATATTCCAACATAATTTCAAAAGTATTATCCTTATGATGTCTGCGGTAAGCGCTGATAAATGCGTTTTGCGCTTTATCGAAATAATTCAAAATGCCAAAATGCATTGGTAAACCTGCGCGTAAAATTGTTGCTACTACAGGTTCTTCAACCAGCTTAACAGTTTCTGCAGTTCCTAACGGAGTAATGGTTTCTGACGGTTCATATTGTAAGGTTTTGCTTATTTCATAAGCGAATACTTCACCGATGCGTTCCATGTTTCTCCGGAAGCGCATTCCGTCTTTTTGAATGTTCGCATCGCGTATCTCAGTTAAGAATTGAGAAAAAATTGAATTGTTTTTTGATAGGTTGTGGGTCATGATCTTTTTATTTGCTTAGTTCGATGAATAATTGTTTTTCTGATTGGTAAGATGATTTATCCTGTATTTCTACTTGCAGGGATGTGTTTTTAAATCCGGGCGCTTCAACATTGACAATATATTTTCCCGGCGGTAAGATCATGATGCATCTTCCGTTTGCAGGGTTTGGAAAATAATTTCCTATTATTTCATTCGTAATAATATCATTTACTGTAATGATCACATCACGGTACTCAATATTAGAATGATCACGCGAAACTAATTGTCCTATTAAAACCGTGTAATCCAGATCAGCATCATTAAACGACACGCGGTAAATATCCAGATCACCATTACCCCCGCCTCTTACAGAAGCAACGTAACCATACTTTCCTGATTTTGAAATTCGGAAATTCAGATCATCATAAGATGTATTAACAGGATAACCCAAATTGCGTGGATTAATAAAACGTCTTTGACTCTCATCCCAATTAGTTTTAAAAATATCATAGCCCCCCATACTTACATGCCCTTTCGAACTAAAAAATAAATTTTTTCCATCCGGAGATAAATTAGGGAAATCTTCATCTACAGGTGTGTTTACGCCTACTCCTAAATTTTTTGCATCTCCCCATTTGCCTGTCGGTAATTTTGTACACGAATAAATATCTGTTCCGCCAAAACCACCTTTACGGTCGCTTGCAAAATAAACTGTATTTCCATCATTACTAATGCAAGCTGCAATTTCATCACCTGAACTATTAATTGGTTGAGGAAGCAATTCCGGTTTTGAAAAATTTCCATTAGAATACATTTTCGACATGTAAATTTTCCCTGCGCCTTTAAAATCCTGCTTATAAATTAAAAGGATATCCCCTTTCTCGCTCATGCCAATAATTTCTTCACCACTATTACCTTCACAGATCGGTTCTCCAATAACATCAGCATCGGCATATTGTCCGTTTATTACTTTAGAAATAAAAATTGAATTTTTATACTGACCGTTATCTGATTTCAGAGCATCTTTTTTAACAGGACGTTTAGAATTAAATACCATGTAGCCT
>JANYCL010000208.1 GCA_025360355.1 Sphingobacteriaceae bacterium | reverse complement strand
AAAATTAATCAATCATCATGCCGAAAGGAAATCTTGCCGAGTTAAAAAAGTTAAAATTAACAATTTTAGCATCCTTTCTTTTCCTAAATTCGGCCTCTGTTTTGTTAAATGGATTCGGTATCACACATAGTTATAGGCGCTGCAATAGGCGAAACGTTTCTTGGGAAAAAAATAGGACGATGGGGAATGCTTTTGGGAGGAATTGCAAAAAGTTTACCTGATTTTGATCTGTTTTACACCGGCTTAAGCGATCCGCGTGCTTATATGTGTGAGCATAGGGCACATACACATTCTTTATTTATTGAAGCGCTTTACGCAATACCTATTGCATGGTTGTTGGTTAAGCTTTTTAAGCAGAAAGTTTCGTTTAAATGGATGCTGTTGTTTATGCTGACTTGTTTATGGGGACATTCACTTTTAGATTGGTTTACCAATTTTGGAACACAATTATTATTGCCTTTTACCAATGCAAGTTACTCGTTAAATACACTCGCCATCGTTGATCTCTTATTTACGATACCTATGTTACTAATGGTTTTGATCGTCGTTTTTTACAAAAAAAATGTAGTGCGGAGAAACAAACTTGCACGGGCAACTTTAATTTATTGCTGTGTTTATTTAGGATTTACTTTTTTTAATAAAATCAGAGCAGAGAGTATTGCGAAGGAATCAATGCTAAAAAATAATATTCCGGCAACGGCACATATTACAAATCCTACTATGCTTAATAATATTTTATGGTATTCAGTTGGGAGTAATGACAGCACTGTTTTTGTTGGAGAATTTAGTTTGTTACACGGACAAAGCCCGATCACATGGCACAGATATCCGCGGAATCAATATTTAATGGAGCAATGTAAAAGCAAAAAAGACGTAGAAACTCTTAAATGGTTTAGCGATCCTTATACAATTGCACAAGCCAATGGCGATACACTTAATATGTACGCTGTAAAATTCGGTCGGACAAACATGCAAGAAACCGAATTAAAAAAAACATTTGTTTTTCATTACAAACTGTATCAAAAAAATGGTGTTGAAATGATGGGCATGGAAGAACCCAATGAAAAAAACGCTAATCTTAAAGAAGGATTTAATGATCTGTGGGAAAGAATTTGTGGCAGAAGAAATTGATAACCTTCCAATTTGATTATTCTATTTTAATGGATTTAAATCCAACAAAAAAGGGTCAAAGTATAGTTTTAACCCTTTTCATTTGATCTGTACACGTAAGGTCACAAACTCGAACCTTTTGTATTGTCATTTAGTTAAAGTTAGTGAGCTGACATATTTAGAATTTTGAATCTGAGAGTTAGTTTAAATAACAATCTGTTGGAATTTTTTTGAATCTAATAAGACTTAACTATATTTGTTTAAACATTTTAAAATAAAAAAAATGATTACAAAAATTAAAACTCTTGCTTTTGGTGCTTTGCTTTGCATAGTCAATATAAACACATTACAAGCCCAATTAAGCTTTGCTCCTGCTGTAAATTATACTGTTGGAAATAACTCTCAGTCATTAACCTATGCCGATTTTAATGGAGATGGTAAAACAGATTTAGCAGTATCTAATAATGGTTTAACTAACATATCTATTCTACTTGGCTCCGGAACAGGCACTTTTAGTGCTCCGGTAAATTATGGAGTGGGAACGGGATATGGTCCTGTTGGAATAATTACAGCCGATTTCAACGGAGATAGCAAAGCAGATTTAGCCGTAGCTGACGGTGGCACCAACGATGTTGCCATACTGCTTGGCTCCGGCACAGGAACTTTTGCTGCTGCAGTAAATTATACAGCAGGAAATAATCCTGCTTCATTAACCTCTGATGATTTTAATGGAGATGGTAAAGCCGATTTAGCTATAGGTAATGCTAGTGGAAATAATGTATCAATACTACTTGGTTCGGGTACAGGAACTTTTGCTGCACCAGTAAATTATACAACAGTAATACAACCAAATTCAATAGTCTCAGCGGATTTTAATGGAGATGGAAAAAAAGATTTGGCTTTGACTAGTTCAGCTGGTAGTGCAATATCTATTTTGATAGGTTCCAGTACTGGCACTTTTGCTCCTGCGGTAACTTATACCATGGTATCAGGAACCAAACCACGTTCAATAATCTCTGCTGATTTTAATGGCGATGGCAAAGCCGATTTGGTAACTGCTAATAATGGTGTAAATAATGTTTCTATTCTAATTGGATCCGGCACTGGTACCTTTGCCGCTCCAGTTAATTATAGTGCTGGAAATAGTCCAACTTCATTATTCTCTGCCGATTTTAATGGTGATGGCAAAAAAGATTTGGCAGTATCTAATTCGATTGGAAATAATGTGTCCGTTCTACTTGGTTCCGGAACAGGCACTTTTGCTGCTGCAGTAAATTTTGGCGTGAGCAATTTCCCATTGTGTGTCATTTCAGCCGATTTTAATGGAGATAGCAAGGCTGATTTAGCAACTGTAAATAATATCTTTAATAATATGTCTGTTTTATTAAATACATCTGGCGCTTTGGGAATTAAAAATCAAAACTTTAATGAGTTGGAGTTTAATGTATATCCCAATCCCGCAAACGAAATTGCTACCGTTGAATTATCAAGTGTACAACACACAACAGAAAAATATATTAAAATAATTAATACTCTGGGGCAATGTGTTATAGAATTGCCTATTGAAAATAAATCACAATTCCTCATTAACACAAGCGATTTAAGTACTGGAATTTATTTTATTAAAATTGGCTCTGATATTTCAAAACTATTGGTGCAACATTAATTAGTAATCTATATAAAAAATTGGCTGAGGCTACATCCAAACAAAAAAGACTCCGCTAAGCGGAGTCTCACGAAACCCGCGCAGTTGTGGGCTTCCAACAGTTAAAGAGGTAAGCTTGAATTACAAGAATTAATTTTTCCGAAGGGTATTTTGTTCGACCGAGAAAAAATGATTATCGAACCATAGAAACGAATCCAATCATCTTCATAATCGCTGAAATATCAAGGAGTTTCGAGGTAAAGATTAAAGGGGACTTTGGTTTTTTACAGCCAAAGTCCCCTTGGGTACCCCCTTCCAGACCAAATATGAACGACATCCTTGAAGATACAAGGGATCTTGCTCGAATTTGGGACTTGTACGGTCACCTGATAGGGGACACTAAAATTTCTTAGTTCGAAGCAAAAGTATAAAAAATTAGGGAAGGGCAACTTCAGGAAAGAATCGGCAAATTTTGCCCATTTTCCGCCACCTTAAAAACTTCGGCAGGGGATTGGTCTACTACGATTGTAGTTGTAAAATTTTGATTTTCCATTTGATTTGTCTTTTAAGAAATAAAATTACATAGGTTCTCCTTTTCCTTCATTGATAAAATTTACCAAGCTGTTTGTAATATGACCATTCCATCCTGCTTCACAATCATTGTAACATTCCACTCCGGGAACTAATCCAATGTGTGTGAAATCAATTTGAATTGCATTTTCTTTTTCGGAAATTTCAAAAACAACTTCGGTTCCAACCCATTCTTTTTTGGCTTTAATCCAATGCAGGTTACAATCAGTTACTCTCCAAACCACTTTTTTATTCGGAACAAATTCGCTGATTAAAAATTCGGAAAATGTTTCGCCAAAATCAACAGTGAATTTGTCGTTTAGCTTTTCTGTTTTGCCTTTCACTTTCTTTGCCCACCAAAGATTTACTTGGCTAATTTTTTTCATTGCTTCTTCTGGTGAAGCATTAACTGTAATTGCTCTGTGATAATTTTTGTTTTCCATTTTATTTATTTTTTTGATTTGTTATTTAAAATTGATTGGAGTTTATTGAGTTTGTTTGTCCAGAACTTGTCAAAGTAGTTTATAAAATCCTGCAACTCATTAAAGCCATCTTGTTTCAAGGTGCAGTAACGCTCTCTCCCAATATCTTTTATCGAAATAAATCCGGCGTTGTACATTATTTTTATATGCTTTGAAACAGCCGGTCGGCTCATATCAAAATTTTCTGCCAGCGAATTGATTGTCATGCTATCTTTTGAAAGCAGATGCATCATTTGTCTTCTACTTGGATCAGCAATGACTTGAAATGCGTCTATGGTTCGTGCTTTCATTGTTAATTACTACTAATTTTTTGTAAGAGTTTCTCAATGTTTTTTGCCCATCCATTATTCATTGCCATGTAGAACATTTCGTTTTCATGTTCTTTAAACCCAGTTTGGAGCAGGTTTAATTCAGTTCCGTTGTCCTTCGGAGTTAATGTCCACATTACAACTGTGTCAATTTTATGCCCATTATCCGTAGGGCTGCATTTCCATGAATAGGAAAGTTGTTTAAGCGTTACTACTTCTAATATTTCGCAGTAACAAATTCCGTCAAAATCTATTGACGGTGCCGGGCTTGCCCGAAATTTAAATTTGTGTCCAACAATTGGTTTAATGTCGTTTTCCATTAACCATTGCGAAACTAATTCTGGTTTTGTAAGATAATCCCAAACAATCGCTTTTGGATGCGGGAAGAAGAATGTGTGTTTAATTTCTTTTTTCATATCATGTAACTTTAAGGTTACGCAAATATATGTAACTTTTAAGTTACCTAACAAATTTTTCTGAATCTTTTTTCTTAACAGTCAGAAAATCAGCGTATTATTTTTTGTAAGACCTATTGAATTTTTCTAAGGATGGATGATGAAACAAAAAGGTCACTTTCGTGACCTTTAAGCTCTTTAATGGTGTTTACCGATTTCTTCCGGTTTTTTCCCATTATTTCCGATTTGTACCTCCGGTCGGACTCGAACCGACACAACCGTGAAGTTACTGGTGTTTGAGACCAGCGCGTCTACCGATTCCGCCACAAAGGCATTATCCGACTTTGCTCAGCGCAAAACGGGCAACAAAGCTAATTTTTGTTTTGAAATAATGCAAAGAAAATAGTGTACGGAAGTATTTACGTAATTACCGTTAAAAATTTTTGTATCCTAAACCACAAGATCACATTATTAATAATAGTTTTGCAACCAAATAAGTACTATCGTGAACTCCAGATCCCGCCTCCTCGTTATTTTCCTCAGCTCCATTTTAATTTTTACAAGCTGCGGACTCATTCGTCCCAAAAACAAATGCGATTCTTGTCCGCACTTCAAGAAACATTGATGAGAATTCTAAACTATTTTAATTTGAAGTTATAAAAGCCTGATTTATGCGAGTTTTTTATATCCTGAAGCCCAATATTTTATTGGTTTCCCACTTAATTTTCGCTACTTTTGTTGCCCCATAAAAAACAATGGAAACAGAGGTTCGTATATTCAGTGGAAGTGCGTCAAATGTTTTAGCAGAAAAAATTGCTAAATCGTATGGTCAGCCTTTGGGTAAAGTTCAGCATTACCGTTTCAGTGATGGTGAAATTCAAGCTTCTTATGAAGAAAGTATCCGCGGACAAAGTGTGTTTGTGATCCAATCAACAATGCCTCCTGCCGAAAATTTAATGGAAATGTTATTGATGATCGATGCCGCAAAACGCGCATCAGCCCGTCATATTATTGCTGTCCTTCCTTATTTTGGATATGCACGACAAGACCGTAAAGACCAGCCACGTGTTGCAATTGGAGCAAAATTAGTTGCCGATATGTTAGCAGTTGCAGGAGCTACACGTGTTATGACAATGGATCTTCATGCTGATCAGATTCAGGGATTTTTTAACGTACCGGTTGATCATTTATACGCTTCAACAATTTTCTTACCATATCTTCAAAATCTTAATGTTCCAAATTTAACTATTGCAGCACCCGATATGGGCGGCAGTAAACGTGCGAACGCTTACGCTAAACATTTAAAGTGCGAGATCGTGATCTGTTACAAACAACGTACCAAAGCAAATGTTGTTGATCACATGACCGCCATTGGTGAAATTGAAGGACGTGATATTGTTTTGATGGATGATATGGTTGATACCGGCGGAACACTTTGTAAAGCTGCCGACATGATGATGGAACGCGGAGCAACAAGTGTAAGAGCAATGTGTACACACGGTATTTTATCCGGTAAAGCTTATGAGAATATTGAGAAATCGAAATTGACTGAATTGATAGTTACCGATACTGTTCCTTTACATCAAAGCAGTCCTAAAATTAAAGTGATAAGTGTTGCTGATTTATTTGCAAAGGTTATCAGTAGTGTACATAATTACGAATCTATAAGTTCAAATTTTTTAATTTAACCCGCATAAATAAAAACAGATGGCTATTAATTAAGCGGGAATTAAGAATCATCACAAAAAAATAAATAAATGAAAACAGTAACATTGAGCGGTTCGCCACGTGCGAACGTAGGAAAAACAGATGCTAATGCTTTAAGAGTAAAAGGCATGGTACCATGTGTAATTTATGGTGGAAAAGATCAGGTCCATTTTTATGCTGATATCAGAGCATTTAAAGACATCATCTTTACTCCTGATACAAATCAGGTAAACATTACGGTAGATGGTAAAAGTTATAATGCAGTATTACAGGAAGCGCAATACCACAAAATTAACGACAAATTAATACATGCCGATTTTTTAGAAGTTATTGATGGTAAGGAAGTTATAGTACAGATTCCGGTTAAAACTATTGGTATGGCTGAAGGCGTAAAAGACGGTGGCCGACTAAACATTAAAATGCGCAAGCTTAAAGTAAAAGGTTTAATAAGTAAGTTACCTGCGAGAATTGAATTAAATATCGAAAAATTAACCATTGGCAAATCGATCGCGGTTGGTGATATTAAAATTGAAGGTGTAACTATTTTACATCCGAAGAATATTTCAGTAGTAAGCGTACAGATCACGCGTGAAGTAGTTGAAGAGGTAGCTCCAACAGTTGCAACTACTGCAACAGCTACAACTGCTACTGCAACTCCGGGTACAACCCCTGCTGCAACAACTGATGCAAAAACACCGCCTCCTGCTAAAAAATAATTTTAGCGTTTTTATATTTAAAAGCCCCGCCCTTCGTCAAGATCAGGATGACAATAAGGTGGGGCTTTTTCTTGTTAAAATATTACAAAAAAGAAATAAACATTACATATTTTAAACTTTTCATAATTACGTAATATTAAATTGGCATATATTTTGTACTGTTGTATATTATGAGAAACTTACTTTATATTATTTTTTGTTCGCTGTTCCTGAATTCATTTTCGCAGGAAGATGCAAAAGCGAAAGGCATTTTAGACGACCTAAGCAAAACCACAAAGACTTATAAAAGCATTTCGGCGGATTACGCTTATACTATTTTCAATAAAGAAAAAAAACAAACCGATAAACTCAGCGGAAAAGTTCAGGTAAAAGGAACTAAGTTTAAACTGAATATTCCGGGTAGTATTATTGTTTGTGATGGTAAAACAATTTGGAGTCACAACAAAGATGCTGCAGAAGTGACCATCAAAAATTTTGATCCCAATAACGATGATCAATTAAATCCAAGCAAAATTTTTACACTTTACGAAACAGGGTATAAATACAAATTTGATAAAGAAGAAAAAATTGGGACTGCAACTTGTAATGTGATTGATCTTTATCCTTCAGTAAAACCGGAAAAGAAAAAGTTTCATACCATAAAATTATACATTGATAAAACAAAAAAGCAAGTCGTACAATTAAAAATGCTGATGAAAGACGGCGGTACGCAGATCTACGATATAAAGTCATTTAAACCGAATGCGGAAATTCCTGATCCAACTTTTACGTTTGATACAAAACCTTTTAAGGCCGATCAAATAATCGACGAAAGGGACTAATTCATTCCCTCATTGTCGCATTTGAGTGAGCTTAAACTAATATTGAGCTAAAAGGCAGTCCTATTTATCTAATTTTCTGATCTAAAACCTTTTTAGTCATATCTTTATAGAAATGAAAAATACCTATTTTATAAAATCACTTGCTCTATTGTCGTTTGGAATTTTATCTGCTAATATTTTTGGTCAGAGTCCTCCCGCTTGTCCGCAAATTAATGCGCAAGTAAGTACCGGACCAAGCACAACTATTTGTCAGGGTAACTGTGTTACCTTAACTTCTACTGTTGTTCCTGTAAATGATAATCTTACTTATTCCGTTCAATCTATTCCTTACTCGCCTTATTCTTTTAATACGGGCACTTCAATTTTAGCAAACCAGGATGACATTTGGAGCGCGATCACTCCTTTAGGATTTAACTTTTGTTATTTTGGAAATACTTTTAACCAATGCATAATCGGTTCAAACGGACAAGTATC
>JANYCL010000194.1 GCA_025360355.1 Sphingobacteriaceae bacterium | reverse complement strand
TGATCAGCAAAACCATCCGTGAAAGTATAAACAACATCGCCGGGTTTAAGATCTATTCTTTGTAAGGTAAAAGGTTTCATTTCTTCACCATAAATACCAACAGGCATTTTATCAGCTTTATATTCGATCACTTTACCATCTCTTACTAACCATAAAGGGTTATTTGCAGATGCGAATTCGAGAACATTATTTTCAAAATCGTAAGCACAAAGCACACAATCCATACCATCTTTACTCTCCTCTTCGCTTCCTTCAGGATTGAGCGATGAAATAATACCGCTTCTTACATTATCCAAAATTTCATTGGGATGAATAAGATTTTTTTCGATAATGGATTCATTTAACCTTGAAATTCCCACCATGCTCATCAAAGCGCCCGGTACACCATGTCCGGTACAATCTGCTGTACATAAATAAAAGATTTCGTTTTTACTGCCTTTAGGTTTATGCGCTTGGGCATAGTAAAAATCACCACTAACAATATCCTTTGGCTTGTAAAGGATAAAAAAGTTTTTTGTTTCGGTTGCTGTTTCCATGTTTTAAAAGTACATTAATTTTTATAAATACCAAACACGACTGGAATTTTATTTAAATCAGGCTTAAACGCTTTTTTCCAATCCATAATGCTTTTAGTGATTATTTTTTCGGTTGGGGTTGTTAAATTTATACCCAAACATAGCAGGGTTTCGCCGCTTAAATTATCCAACAGATCATCAAACAAAGAAACATTCCTGTAAGGCGTTTCGATAAAAAATTGTGACTGACTGTTTTTATAAACCAATTGTTCCAGTTCTTTCATCCGCTTGATCCTCGCCGGCTTTTCTATGGGCAAATATCCATTGAACGCAAAGTTCTGTCCGTTAAACCCTGAAGCCATTATACTTAATACAATTGAGCTTGGTCCAACCAAAGGAACTACTTTAATGTTTTTTTGATGCGCGTGTTTTACAACATCAGCTCCCGGATCAGCAATTCCCGGACAACCGGCATCACTTAACAAACCAATATCTTTTCCTTGAAATAATGGATTTATTAATTCAGGAAGCTCTGATCCTTTTGTGTGTTGATTCAATAAAAGAATTTCAGCTTTACTTATATCGGGATAACCACATTGTTTTAAAAAACGACGGGTATTTTTAGCGTCTTCAGCAATAAAAACGGTAATGGTTTTTATTAATTCAATATTATAAGAAGGTATCACCAAAGAAACTTCAGTTTCTCCAAGTGTAACCGGGAAAAGATATAATATTCCTGAAGGCATTTTAGAAAATTTATTTCTTAACGGGTTCTTCTGCGTATTTTGCCATAAACTCCATGGCTTTATCTACCATTTCGGAACTACCTATAAATAAAGGAGTACGCTGATGAAGTTCTTTAAGGTCTTTTTCAAGAATGCGTGTTTTACCATCGGTTGCTTTACCGCCGGCTTGCTCAACAATAAAAGCTAATGGATTACACTCGTATAACAAACGTAATTTTCCGTTTGGCGATTTAGTAGTTGTTGGATAAATATAAATACCACCCGTAATTAAATTACGGTGTATATCCGCAACACCCGAACCAATGTAACGAGATGAATACGGACGGTTTGTAGCAAGGTCCTCTTCCTGACAATATTTAATATATTTTTTCACTCCATCCGGGAAGTGCAAATAATTTCCTTCGTTAACTGAATACTGATTTGCGATTGTTTTCGTAGTCATGTTTATGTGCGACAAACAAAACTCACCAATACTTGGATCTAATGTAAAGCCATTAACGCCTTTACCTGTTGTATAAACCATCATACAAGAAGAACCATAAATAACATAACCTGCTGCAACTTGCTCTGTACCTCTTTGCATAAAATCTTCGATCGTACCCGGACCGCTTAGCGTGGTACGGCGATAAATAGAAAAAATAGTTCCAACAGAAACATTCACATCAATGTTTGATGAACCATCTAGAGGATCAATTGCTACAACGTATTTTGCGTTTTTTGATATTTCAGAATCAATAGGAATAATTTCTTCATTCTCTTCACTGGCTATTGCACAAACTTCACCGCCGGCTTTTAAAGCAGCAATAAATTGATCGTTTGCAAAAACATCAAGCTTTTTAACTTTCTCTCCTTGAATATTGATATCACCTGTCTCACCTAAGATCTCTGCTAAACCAGCTTTATTAACTTCACGGTTCACAATTTTAGAGGCAATACCCAGATCTCTCAGTAATCGCGACAACTCCCCTTTAGCGTAAGGAAAATCATTTTGCTTTTCAATAATAAATTGACCTAAAGTCTTAACGTTCATGTTGTCTTAATTAGAAATTCAAAAGTAAAAAAATACTTTACAAATAAAAAGCAATAAAGACTTGAAAATGAGGCTTATTTTGTGTATTCTTCCTTAAGAAACTCGCGCCAATCGCTTAAGTTGGCAATTACCTGTAGCTGACGGTATTGTTGATGAAAAACGGTTTCGTTTTCCTGAGCATTTAAAACTTTAAGTCGGTAATTATCGAAAGTAGATAAAGCAAAGCGTTCTTCAGGACTTAATTTAGTGCCGCTAAATTCTTTGTCACGTAAGTCGTTAATGCTTTCAACAACTCCTGTACCAAGTTCTTTTGCAAATATTTTCTTGAATAGATCGCCTTTAAATGCCATGAATACAAATCTAAAGATATTAACTTTGGCAAATGTTGGATTGCAGAATGTCTTATGAACAATTTTATGTTAATTGAGAAAACAACATTTTAATTACGATCAATGTGTAAAGTTTTCATTATTAGTTTTATTTTTTTGATGAATGGGATCTTTGCTCAGAAATTCTCTGATCGTTCTTCATATGAAAAGCACTGGGGCTTTTTTCATCCGTTTGCTGCATTAAAAGTAAAGAAGATCTATAAGCAATGTTTACCTTATTACAATGAACTGAAAAAAACAAACGCATTAGATGTTTTTGAAAATGGAGGAAAGCTGGATGCATTCCGCCACGCTTTTTTTATGGCGGCTTTTACACAAAAAATAAAAGTTAAGAAAATAAGAAAGCTCGGTATTGCACACGAAAAAGGAAACTACAAACATTTTTTAAATGGAATTAACGAGCAAGGTGAATTGCCTGATAGTTTATCAAGCGTAATGGATCTCCAAAATAACGAACTTGGATTACAGGTCGGATCGGAAAACAAAAAAAAGGACTTAAGAGATTTAAGAGACTTGGTGACTGAAGAGATAAAAAAAGGGAGTGCAGTTTATTTTAAACGAAACTTAAATGCAAAATACCAAACTTGTTCAGGAGAAATAATTGAATTGGAAAATTACAGATCAAAATGGTTTATACCGAAATGTTTAATGAAAACTAATGAGTGAAGTTTCTGAAAACCTAAAGTTTTTCTAATTGATGATTGGTTAATTTACCATTAAGCCACTCAGGATCTAAAGTGGCATTATATTTTTTGTAGAATTTAATTGCCGGTTCGTTCCAATCCAACACTTGCCATTCTAATCTTCTTACTTTTCCATTTTTTGCAACCTCAACAATTTTATCAAATAATATTTTTCCGATTCCCTTACCGCGTAATTTTTCTGTGACGATAATATCTTCCAAGAACAAACATTTGCCTTTCCATGTTGAGTATTTATAATAATACAAAGCTAAACCAACAATAATTCCGTTTTGTTCAGCCACAAAAAAATCAAATAATTTATTCGCACCGAATCCCCAGTTTTCCATTTCAGAAATAGTCACCTCAACTTCAGTCGGTGCTTTTTCATATTCGGCCAACTCTTTTATTAAGTTTAAGATATTTGGCAGATCTAATTTTGTCCCTACTCTTATTTTAATATCGCTCATTTACTTTTATAATGTTCTTTAATGACTATTTTTTGGAGTTCGCGTTTTATGATCAGATTCGAAATAATTTCATTTAATGTAACATTTGAATTTGCAGTAAACGCTTTTTTAATTTGCTGTTCACTAATATCGATCCTATATAATAATGAATTCAGTTTGTTAGATCCTGACCTGTTTATTTTTTCTACTTCTAAATTTACAAGATTAAAAATAAGATCGTAATCGGGAATTAATTTTGTGGTGAATTCAGAATCCAATCCGCAGTTTTCAAAATCTTTTTTTAATTGAATTTTAAATTTTTCAAATAGGTCAGGTTTCGAAATACCTGTATTAAGATCCGGCACTTCTTCCATTAGGGCTTCTTTAATAACAAACGTTCAACAGGTTTTTTATTTATGATGTGCGACTGGATGATCTCAGTTACATCTTCCTTTTTTACATTCACATAAAAAATACCTTCTGGATAAATAGCAACCGTTGGACCAAAATCACAAATACCTAAACAACCGGCGCGCTGCGCTCTTATTTTCAGATCTGTTTTCAGATCTTTTGTTTGCTTTTTAAATTCAGTTACTAGATCCAAACCATGCGCTTCACCACAACTTAATCTCTCGGTACCGGTGCGTTGATTTGTACAAACAAAAATATGTATATCAAAAACCATCATCACAAAAATACATGTAATTGTAATATAAACCGAAACGTCTATAAATAACAAACCTCCGCTTTTGGCAGAGGCTTGTTACCGTACACTTCTGTACGTGCATTAATCACTAAAACTTACATCCGACTGTAGCTACAAAATTCGTGCCAGATATAGAAAGGTCGGTTTTATTAACGTATTTCGAATTAAACATATAATAATCTTCATTATACATGGTTTTTACTATTCCCAAATCAAATGTCCAATTCTTGTTTTTAACACCAAATCCGCCGCTAAATGAAGTGCGTGTAAACTTACCTGTAAATGTATTTCCGAAAGGACTACCATACATTGCATAACCACCACGGATAAATACACCTTTAATATTTACTTCCGCGCCCGCTCTTAAATTAGAAGTAGAAGAATATTTTGTGCTGATAGTTTTGTTTACATCGGTAAAATAAGCCGGCTCGCTGCTGCTGATAAAAGCGTGTCCGTAATTTAAACTCTCGTAATCGATACCAATAGCCAGTAATTTTTTATAAATAAAACCAATGCTGGCACCGTAACGCATTGGCGTAATAATTTTGTATTTATAAATTCCGCCATTTTCAGGATAAGATGAACTGATATTATCTCCGTTATCATACGATGTCGTCATTGAATAAGAATAAGTATCCGTTAAATTTAAAACTGTTGGTGTTTGATAATTTGCGCCGATCCTTAAATATTCATTTACCCTGTAGATAGCGCCTAACTTTAAATTGAAACCTCGCCCGGTGGTTTTATAAATTTCATCGTAGGTCATAGATTTAAAACCTCCAAGTAAATTTGTACCGTCAGTATTATTATAATAATAAACCGGATAAGAATATGTGTCTTTGATCTGATTACTTGCATTCCTGTAAATCCTTAATGAATCTTTATCATCAGCTTCTGTGTAAGATGAGCTGTGATTATAACTAACTGTCTGAATACCGAGGCTTGCTCCCAAATATAATTTATCCATATAAGCGTAAGTATAACCGATCGCAAATTCATTCATTTTACCCGACCTAACAATTGTTTTACTTTGCGCCAGATCAGCTTTCGGATCTATAAAACCATAATATTTTTTAGTAATTGTATCCTGATCGAGTAAATAAGTTGAGTATGCTAATTTACTATATGAAGGGTCGAGTTGTGCAGTGGTACTTGTTCCCGCATTCCCAATAAGATCCTGCATTATGGAACTGCCCTGACTTCTTCCATTAACAGAAATACTTGAATTAAAATTTTGAAGCTGATTAAGTGCGATCCCAAATGAATGACGAACATCTTCGTTATCGTGACTTTGCCACGAACCCCCAATACCCAAACCATTAAATACTAATGAAGGTGTAAAGTATTTTGTTCCCGAACCGTTGTAACTTGAATTTACAGTATTAAAATTAATTCCCGGGCTAATATTTATTTCTCCTTTACGATAGATTCCGATACCGGCAGGATTATAACTTAAACAACTTAAGTTTCCGCCCAGAGCACCGAATGCCCCACTCATTCCTATGAAACGCGCATTACCACCAACACCTGTTTGTGAGTAACGGAGTGCGTCTTGATCGTTTTGTGAAAAACCAAAAAACGATGTCAGAATTATTGCAAATGCAAAATATCTACTTCTCATAATAAATGGTTTAATTTAATTAACGGGGTCTGTGACCACCGCCACCACCACTGCCACCTGAAGAACCTCCTCTGCCACCACCGGGATTACTATTACCACCACTGTTAAATGTTGGTGAACCCGAATCAAAAATACTTTGTTTAGGATTATTGTTATTGTTGTAAGTATTTTTTACCGGCTGATTAGGTTCGTAATTGGGAGTAAGCGTGTTTTTAGGCGGAGTATTAAATTGCGCCTCATTGCTGTTGTTTAAGTTACCGTTGCTTTTTGGATTATTATTATAATTACCGGGATGATAACTATTAAAATTAGCATCGCTGTTATTACCTGAATTAATTGAGTTTTTAGGATTGGAGTTTCCGTAACTTCCATTTGGCCTTACATCATTTGTATTCCCATTTTCGAAACTTGCAGAGTTAGAATTATTAAAATATTCTGCATTCTTAGCTGCTCTTGTATTTCTTAATTCTTCATTAAATTTTGGAGTGTTAGCTTGGGCAGCTTGTACTTCCTGTATATATTTCTGAGATAGACCGTCGTTATTATTCGAAGGATTTGTTCTACGGCCTGTGTTTCCTCCATCATGGCTGCCACGGGGACCGCTTGTTGGATTTTTATAATTACTATTCACATCGAAGCTGTTGTAATATCCCCACCCATTATTGTAACTGCCATAACCGTAACCGCCGTATGGATAT
>JANYCL010000187.1 GCA_025360355.1 Sphingobacteriaceae bacterium | reverse complement strand
CGAACTTTGGGTTGCTTTGTATCTTCTCTTTATACAAGGTCATGATATCACTATAACGAACCCCGAGACGAGAAGAATAGAAGGCAAAAGAAGGCTCTTCTTCAGTACTAATTCTTATTCCAAGTTGACATTTTTCGGTCTTTACATGCTTTGCATAATAGTTGATCTCATCGAGGTGATCCAGTACCGGAATGACATTAAAATTATCATTAATTAATTCTGTAATGTACTGTTTGTAGAGGCCGCGTTTATACCCGTTACAAATAATATATGTATCTTTACTGAGCCTCTTTTTTTTGAATTGCTCTTTGATAATCTGGATATCGTATGCCGAAGAAGTTTCGAGATGTACCTCATTTTTAAGTACTTCATCCAAAACAAAGGAAAAGTGAGAACTTTTGGTGCAATAGCAATAAATATACTTGCCTTTATAGTCGGCTTTTGCCATTGCAACGTTAAATAATCGCTTTGCTTTCTGAATTTGAGACCCTATTTTTGGTAAATACGTGATTTTTAATGGTGTACCATATTGCTTGATTATATCCATTAAAGATATATCATTGAAATACAGTTCGTTATCAACTACATTAAAACCATCCTGTGGAAAGTTAAATGTCTGATTTATAAGGTCTGAATATCGATTGTCCATTTTATTACCAATGTAAGTGAGTTACTTTCAAAAAGAGAGGTAAAAGTAAGTAATTTACTTCAATATTTTACAGAGAATATACATCTAATATATGTCAACAAAATCTATGATAAAGCCCATTAAAATAGTTGAGGTTAAAAGTGAAATTGGTGCCGGAACCAGAGGATCGAGTATGGGTATTGATGCCATTAAAATTGCGGCTCTCGATTTTGGTTCCCCATTTTTTAAACGTTTTAAAACCGTTGAAATTCCAAGTGAAAATCATTTGTTATTAGAGCCCGTAGTAAACGATTACGCAAAACGTATTAAAGGAATTTATAATCTTAACGAACGTTTAGCAAAAGAGATCGCAAAAATTTTAGGGAAGGAAGAGATTCCAATTGTATTAGCAGGTGATCACAGTTCTGCACTTGGAACAATTTCAGGAATTAAAATGGCTTACCCCGATAAACGCTTAGGTGTAATTTGGATCGACGCGCATGCTGATCTTCATTCACCTTATACAACACCGAGCGGTAACATGCACGGTATGCCTATTGCTTGTATTTTAGGAGAAGATAATAAAGAGCGTCAGCAAAATAAACCCGATGACGAAACCATTGAGTATTGGGAAAAATTAAAAGAGCTTGGCGGTGTTAATCCGAAAGTTCAACCAAACGATCTTGTGTACATTGCGTTGCGCGATTACGAACCACAGGAAGATTATGTAATTAAGAAACATAAGATCCGCGTTTTCAATTTACAGGAAATCCGTAAAAAAGCTGTTGAACGTGTTGCTATTGATTCCTTAAATTATTTAGATCATTGCGATGTGATATATGTAAGTTTTGATGTGGATAGCATGGATTCCCGTATCTCCAGCGGAACAGGAACTCCGGTGCCAAACGGAATTACAGAAAAGGAAGCAGGGAATTTAATTTATTACATCATGCGCAGTAAAAAGATCGTGTGTTTTGAAATGGTGGAAATAAATCCTACTTTAGATAAAGAAAACTTAATGGCCGAAAATGCTTTCGAGATCTTACAAAAAGCAACGAATCAGTTAAGTCACGACTTTTAATGTGCCTTCGACTCGCACAAGCTAGGCGCAGGCAGCTCAGGCACCGATTAAAAAATTTAAAATAAAATAACATGAAGAAAATTTTTACACTTCTTTTCTGCACTTTGTTTCTCGGTATGTTTTCGCAGAACAGCGACAAACAGATACTTGAATTTACAAAGGTCAATTATTTAAAATTAATTGGAGCAATAACCGAACAAAAAGCAATTGACTTCGGTTTCACTAATAAAGATGAAATAAATCATTTAACGTTTACGAAAGTAATTGCTGAATACATGTTAGTGAATAACGTTCCGGTAAAAACAAATAATTACCGCGTATTAGCAGTGAACGAAAAAGGTAAAACACGTGGTTTGTTTACAGTATATATTGATGGGTCAAATATGCTGGTTGCAGATTACGGCGCTAGCGAATTTGCTAAAACCATCAGCTGTTCAGTTCAAGGTTTTGATAAGGATGCTCATATTTCGATGCTTAGAATGTATAATACTAAAACAGATTATTTGTTTGATGATGCTTCTTCTTCACAAAGCCGTAAGTTTTTAAAACTCTTCGAAAATAATTTCTATTCATTAACCGATATTAAAAAAGACTAACGATGAGAAATTTTTTAATAGCAATAGCGCTTTTATTTTCGGTGACTGTAAATTCGCAAACGGTTTTAGGATTACCCACAACAATACAAGTACAAAATCAATGGTGTTGGTCGGCATGCAGTAATTGTATTTTAAATCACTATGGTGTTACTACTACACAATGTCAGCTTGCTGAATATACACGTACAGTTGCAACCTGGAATAGTTTTGGAACACAAGACTGTTGTGTAAATCCATCTGCAGGTTGCAACTACTGGAATTACATGTGGGGTTATGCAGGAAGCATACAAGATCTTTTATTAACCTTTGGGGGTATTTCTGTTACCAATATTTCAAATACAATTTCAGTTACTGATATTAATACTGAAATTACTGCATCACGTCCTTTTGTAATTCGTTGGGGCTGGACAAGTGGTGGCGGACATTTTATTGTTGGTGAAG
>JANYCL010000184.1 GCA_025360355.1 Sphingobacteriaceae bacterium | reverse complement strand
TATACTTTTATTTCTACACTTACTTATGTGATGCAAGCTTGCGCGGAACAAAATAAAGAATTAATTGTTCTCGATCGTCCGAACCCAAATGGGTTTTATGTTGATGGTCCGGTAATGATTAATAAATACAAAAGTTTTTTGGGTATGCATTCTGTTCCTTTGGTTTATGGTATGACCACAGGAGAATATGCGCAAATGGTAAATGGAGAAGGATGGTTAAAAGAAAAAATTAAGACAGCAAAAAAAGACAGCTTCGAATTAAAAACAGTAAAATGTAATTTGTTTGTGGTGCCTGTGAAAAATTACGATCACAATTGTACTTATAATTTACCTGTTAAACCTTCACCTAACTTACCGACTTTAAATTCGGTGTTATGGTATCCGAGTTTAGGCTTATTTGAAGGAACAATTGTTAGTTTAGGACGGGGCACTGATTTTCCTTTTGAAGTATTAGGGCATCCTTTGTATTCTATTAAGAATTTTAGTTTTACACCTAAGTCAACAATCATTACTAAAGATCCAAAATATAAAAACGAAATCTGTTATGGAGTTTATCTGCGGAACACGGATCTTGTCAAAATCGTTTCTCACAAAACGAGAGTTGGTTTCCCAATCGATCTAACTTACTTGATCTCGTTTTATAAAATCATTACAGACCGTGATTCTGTTTTCTTCGATAAAAATTTCAACTGGCACAGTGGGAATGATGAATTGCAACAGCAAATTAAAGCCGGCAAAAGCGAAACTGAAATTCGGGAAAGCTGGAAAAAAGATATTGATGCATTCAAGGCGATTCGTAAAAAATATCTTTTGTATAAGGATTTTGAGTGACCATTTAACGCCGATTTGGAATATGTGCTAAAACTTGTATCTTTAAATTCAAAGTAAGACAAACAGAATGACACAAGATCCACAAAAAGAAATTACAATTTTTGATTATCTGGCTAAAGTATTACCCGTTATCGATGTGGTTACAATGGTCTGGATAGCATTTCATTCTCCCTCTCCGTGGATCACTACTTTTATCCAGCTTGCTCTTCCTGTATTTGGCATTATCTGTTTACTTGTATTTAAACCAAAAGAAAGATTGAGTTTTTATTTAACCGGAATACTTATGAGTATTCCATTATTTGCCATTAATTGCTGGAGCAGCGAAACATGTCCAACTTGGATCCATGAATTTCCATTTATTGTAACTGGTTTACTGCTTACAACTAATTTTGTTGATCGTGTTATGGTTATTTTTTTTGTATTATTTACGACAATTTTGCCGATGTACTTAAATAATAATTCATCATTCTCAATTATTACTATTGTTCTGGCAGAAATTGTTGTTTGGGTTTTATTCGAACGCAGCGTTACGTTTATGGACCTTCAAAATCAAATTATTGCTCAAAAAAACAAAGAGGTAGAAGAAAAAAATAAAGATATAATAGACAGTATTAATTACGCTAAGCGAATTCAACACTCTCAATTACCAACCGAAAAATACATAGATAAGAGTTTGAAAAGAATTCAGAAAGATTAAGTTTTGAGAAAGCAACGCAGTTAACAGTTCCTTGTTAATAATAGCAGGAAGTAAAATCATTAACTGAAAAAATATTTTGTACCTTTAACCAATGAAGAAACTGCTTTTCATATTTACTTTTTTAATTCCGGTTCTTGTTTTAAGTCAAACTAAAACAACGAAGCCTGATTCCACAAAAAAAGCAGATGGCGCTCCTCACTCCATTAAAGACGTTAAAAAATTTCCTGAATTTCCCGGGGGACAAGCAAAAATGAAAGAATTTATTTATGCTAATCTTATAAAACCAAAAGATGCTGTCGCCGGAAAAGTGTATACACGATTTACAGTTCAGCCTGATGGACAAGTTTCAGATCCTGTGATCATAAAAGGAATTAATAAAAATTGTGATAAAGCGGTAATGGAAGCCATACTAAAATTACCAAAATTTAATCCTGCTCTCGATAAAACGGATAATCCGATTATCTGTGATCTGTTTTTACCTGTTGAATTCAATTAAATATTTTTTTTGATCATTTAAATTATATTATGAAACAATTATTTTCTTTTCTAATACTATTTTCATTAATAGCTTGCCGGGATCAAACAAAAGAAAATTCCGCTAACAATTCCACAACTGCAGCAGTTAACGAAAAAATATTTCTTGAATTAGGCGGAGAAAAACAATATGTAGAAATGACGGGCGTTTCTTCAGAAAATCCTGTCTTACTTTTTTTGCATGGTGGTCCGGGTTGGCCGCAGACACCGCATTTAAGGTATTTTAATTCTGATCTTACCCGATCGATCACCCTTGTTTCCTGGGATCAGGCCGGATGCGGAAAGTCATTCATGAATAACCCTGATCCGAAAAACATAAGTGTTGAGCAAGTGATCAGTGATGCGCACGAACTTACTTTGGTCCTTAAAAAGAAATTCCATAAGGATAAAATTTATTTAGCAGGATTTTCGTGGGGAAGCGTGATCGGCTTGCAATTAGTAAAAAAATACCCTGATGATTATGCTGCCTATTTTGGAATATCACAAGTTATTGATATTAACAGAAGCATTACGCTTTCGAGAAGTTGGATCAAAGAACAAGCACAACTAAAAGGCGACAAAAAAATGCTGAAACTTGTCGCACAATTAGAAAAGCAAGATACTTCACTTTGTAAAACAACACTCGATTGTTTCTTTAAAAAATATGAATTTTTAACCCAATACGGCGGCGCCATTCACAACAAAGCAGCTGAAGCTGAAATAAAAATAGCAGAAACAAAATACGAAGATTATAAAAATTACGATTGGCTTAAAGGATTTATGTTTTCCTGCAACCGCCTCGGCAATGCAGTATTTGAAACTGATCTTACTTCAATTACTAAAGTTTATGTTCCTGTTTATTTTTTTGTTGGGCGTCACGATTGGAGCCTGCCCACGATTGTAACTGAAGATTTTGAAAGAAAATTAACAGCTCCAAAAAAAGAAATAGTTTGGTTTGAGAATTCAGGGCATGAACCATTAGAAGAAGAACCGGCCATTTTTAACAAAGCAATTCTTGACAGGATAGATAAATAGGTGCGGATTTTGAATACTCATTCTTTTTCGCTAAATTTATTACTCTTTTAAGATCATGAAAAAAAGACTATTATTTTCAATTTGCATCTTTTCTTTTCTTTTAAGCTTTAATTTAAAAGCACAGAATCCGCTTTGTTTTAATGGTATTAGCTCAGCAGATAGTTATAGCATGGGTTCTGTTGTTTTCCCTCATCTTGAATCTGCTGATCTTAATAATGACGGTTATCAGGATATAGTTTGCAGGTCGACAGTTATTAATAATGTAGCTATTCATTATGGGAACGCAAGCGGTATTTATAATTCAACAGTAAATTATAATGTTGGAAATATTTATGTAACAACCATCACCGATATAAACAACGATGGAATACTTGATATTGTTTTTGCTTCCGGCAGTGGTCTGGGAACTTTATTAGGAAACATAAGTGGTACTTTTAACGCTCCTATTTTTTCAATTGTAAGCATAGGTATTACATTCAGACTTTTGACCGGTGATTTTAATGGTGACGGACTCAAAGATATTTATACCAATACAAGTTCAGGTTCATCTGTTTATTTCGGAAACGGAGCAGGAAATTTTACAAATTCTTCTATGAGTAATTCTTATGGCGGTTTAAATCCTGATATATCAACAAAAGATCTTAATGCCGATGGAAAAACGGATGCCCTAACTGTTACAGGGAACAGTGTTATTGCTTGTATTGTGGATCCTTACGGTGTTCAGTTTAGTCCTGTTAATGTATATACACTTACTGCTACCCCATCTTCCGGCTCATTAATAAATAAAGATTTCAATAACGACGGAAAACTAGATGCTGTTACTTGTTCTTCGCTTGGTGTTCATGTTATGTTCGGCAGTGGTTCAGGAAGTTTTTCGGCTCCTGTTAATTATTTAGCATTGGGAAATAATCTCAATTCAATTACAGATGGTGACTTTAATAATGATGGTTTTTTAGATCTCGCTGTTACTAACTATAATTTAAAAACAATAACAACACTCACCAATAATGGCAGTGGTGTTTTCTCAGGAGCTACGAATTATATGGTTGGTGCATTTTCAAGTAATATTAAATGTAAAGACATTAATAATGATGGCAATGTTGACCTTATTGGTTTTAATTATGATCATGTTTTTAGATTGCTCGGAAATGGAACCGGTGGATTTAGTCCTGCTACTTATTTTTCCGGAGGTAATATTAATTATTTAAACAATGTTTTAGATTATAATAATGATGGTAATCCTGATGTCGCAGTTCTCGATAATAATATAAATCTGACTCTTGTAAGAGGTAAAGGCAATGGCGATTTCTATTCATCAGAAAACATTTTATCTAGAGATAATACGGGCGGTGATTTTATTAATACAGATGATTATAATAATGACGGAAAACAAGATATTGCAGTATTAGATGATGATTCAGCTACTATAACTATTTATACGGGAAATAACGCAGGTAAATTCACAAAGGCCACACGTTTTAATACATCTCTTCCATGGGATTTTGTAAGCGCAGATTTTAATGGTGATACTTACAAAGATATTGCTGTAACTGGCGGTTCAGGTACTTTAATATATTTAGGAAGTGTAAGCGGCACATTTACTTATCTTACAAGTTATCCTATTGGTGGAGATGGAATAGAAAAAGGAGATTTTAACGGTGATGGAATTATGGATCTGGTTGTAACTAACATTAGCAATTATCAGGTATGGAAATTAATGGGAAATGGTAACGGTACTTTTGCAACATCTTTTATTTACAGCATATTTTCATCATGTCCGCGTGGTGTGATCGCACGTGATTTTAATAATGATTCTAAACTTGATATTGCAGTTGCGAATTATTGCAATACAAACCTTGCTGTTTCACTTGGAAATGGCAGCGGAGGATTTGCTGCTCCTGTAACTTACACTTTTGCTTTTCAAGCTACTGATCTTAGATCCGCAGATTTTAATGGTGATGGTAATCTTGATATTGCAGTTACAAATTATGGCGCACAAAATGTATCAGTATTAATGGGAAGTTCAAGCGGAACATTTGGCGCTGCTACAAGTTACACCGTTGGTAATAATCCTTTAACACTTGCTGTAGGCGATTTTAACGGTGATGGCAAGCCTGATATTGCAGCTTCTGTTTTTAATGGTACTTATGTTCAATTTTTACTCGGAAACGGAGCCGGTACGTTTTCAGTTGCGGCAAAATATTATTTAGAGCGACAATCGAGAGGGATCGCCACAGCTGATTTTAATAATGATGGTGCGCTTGATCTTGTTTCTCCAAGCATAGGTATCTTATTAAGCAATACTCCATCAATCACAGTAAATAGTTTAAATACTGCTTGTATAGGTTCAACAATTAGTTTAAATGCAAGCGGGTCTAATTCTTATACCTGGACTCCATCCGGAAGCGGTCCGACTATTTTTGTGAGTCCAACGGTCACCACCACTTATACTGTTATCGGAACTAATGCTTTAGGATGCGCAAGTTCCGCCATAAAAACAATTTCTGTAAATCCAATAGCTGCTTCAAATATTACCGTTACAGGATCAAATACTTTATGTTCAACATCAAGCACGACTCTAAACGCAAGCGGACTTTCAACTTATACATGGAGCACAAGTTCAAATAATTCAAGTATTACAATTACACCCACAGTTTCTACAACTTATACGGTATTCGGACATGATTCAAACGCTTGTCCGAATACAGCATTCTATACCGTAACTGTAATGGCATTACCAAACATTGCGATAACAGGAACAAATATTGCTTGTTCAGGTAAAGTTCTTACTTATACTGCTTCGGGTGCGCCAAGTTTTACATGGAGTACAGGTGCAATTGCAAATACAATTAGTTTAACTGCAGTAACCAATACAGTTTACAGTGCCACAGCATTAGGCATAACAGGATGTTACAGAACTGTAAGTTACAGTTTAGTTACATTACCTACTCCTACTTTAATGGTTACAGGATCAACAAGCGCTTGTGCGGGTTCTATCATAACTCTCACTGCTTCAGGTGCGGTTTCTTACACGTGGGATTCTGGCGCAACAACACCAACGGTTGCGTATACTCCTACTCTTAATATTTATATCCTATACGGTTCTAATAATAATACATGTTCAGTTACTGTTTCGGCGCCAATAACCATAATGCCAACCCCTACTCTTTATTTATCCGGCGGCGGATATATTTGTCCTGGCAAAACAACAACGTTATCTGTGTTCGGTGCTGTCAATTATACATGGGCTCCCGGACCTTATTATACTTCAAGCGTTATCATAACACCGACAGTGCAAACAAATTATACACTTACAGGTGAAGATGCGAACGGTTGCATTTCTTCAAACACACTAAATGTTTTTATCGCATCAACTCCAACCATTACAGTTAATAGCGTTACACCTGTTTGCGTAGGCAATACGGTTACTTTAACTGCAAGTGGCGGCAGCACACCTTTCAGTTATACCTGGACTCCGGGACCTTTTGCTTATTTTAATATTGTAACGACTCCAACTGCGACAACAACATATACTGTAATTGGAGATAATTATACAGGATGTCAGGATACAACAACTTTACTTGTTATTGTAAATCCATTACCAACATTAAACGTTACAAGTTCAAATAGTGTTTTATGTGTTGGACAAACAGCAACATTAACAACAAACGGCGCGAACACTTATACCTGGAGCACAAGTACAATTGGATCTACAGAAATTGTGACGCCAAGTTCCAATACAAATTATACAGTTACGGGTACTGATGTGAATAATTGTATCGGAACAACTATTTTCACCCAATCTGTTTCATCGTGTACCGGCATAAATAATTTAGTAAATAATACTTCCGGAATATTTATTTTTCCAAATCCGACAAATGGTTTGTTGAATTTTCATTTTAATTCAGTTACAGAGAATACATTTTTAGAATTGTATAATCAATTAGGAGAATTAGTTCTAAAAGAAAAGATCAGCGACATTCAATATGAAATAGATTTAAATGAATTTTCTTCCGGAATCTATCAATTATTGGTCACAGAAAACAAAACCATTATCCGGAAAGAAAAAATAATTAAACAATAAGTGAATGCGCAAGTTATTTTCCTTAAAATATATTTTTTGTTTCCTGTTTTTAATTTACGGAACAAAAAACTTTGCTCAACAGCCGCGTTTTAAGCTTCTGGAATGCAAAAGCGAGGTGCTAAACGGTAAAGAAAAACCAATTCTTTTTTTTCAAAATTTACAATATCATACTGTTCAAACTGATCTTTCGTTTAAACCAATAAATACCGGTAAACGTCCAATGTTTTGCAAGATGGAAGATGATATACACAAACGATTTAATATCTGGATAGTTCTGAGAGCCGGAAGCGATGCTGATTACAAGAAGTTGATTGGTCAGGAAAAATAATTCCCTAAAATTTTGTACTCTGAAATTAATTTTATAAATTCAATATAGATTTCAAAACCTATCCTCATGAAGAAAATAATTACTCTAGCATTTGTTTTATTTTTCACCTATCAAAAAACATTTTCGCAGCTTATAGCTTCCGAAAATTTTAATTATCCTACAGGTAATATTACCGGGAATAACGGCGGCACAGGCTGGACAGGCGCTTGGCTTACAACTACTTTTAATACAGCGAATACAACTATTGTCGCGCCGGGACAAACAATGCCGCCCCAAATTACAGGTGTAGGTTTTCAGGACCATCAGGTTGGCAATGATTTCAGGAATTTCAGATATTTAGATACAACGAGTGTGTTAGCGCTTTCGTTAATGGATAATGTTGGTGATCCGGGCGCGACTTCTTCCACCAATTATAAATGGGGAAAAGCTTATGGTAAAGACGGAACAACAATTTGGTTCGCCTTTTTATTTTACAGAAGTAATTCTACTCAAGGTTATGGAGGAATGCATTTAATGTACGGTATGAATTTAGCTTTCGATCAGTACGGTGATAAAAAAGCGCATCAGCGTTTTCAGTTTGGTGCAGATAATTCAAACACAAAATATATTTTGTCGAGAACAATTAACGCAAATCCTAATTTGCCTTCGAGCTGCGGACTAACCATTGCGGGGAATACGTTAGTAAATGGTACTTTACATTTATTAGTTCACAGGATCGATTTTAAATTAGGGAAAGAAACTGCCTATATGTGGGTAGATCCGCCATCATGCACACAGCCTGATACGGCTTTGGCCAGTACAAAAATGTATAATATTTGTGATTTCAGGTTTAATGCTGTAAATATTGGTTCAGGCAACAGTGCTAATTACGAATTTGACGAATTAAGAATAGGAACAACATTTAATTCAATTATAAATTGTGCTTCAGGATTAAATGAAAACCCTAATACAGCACACTTAAGTAAAATATATCCAAATCCTTCTAATGAAAATTCAACCTTCACTTTTTATTCTGAAAATGAAACTGAAGTTAGCGCACTAGTTGTGAATATGCTTGGAGAAACTATTCAATCAAAAAAACTAAAGACCATAAAAGGAATTAATAATGTAGATTTTGATCTGAAGAATTACGAAAATGGAATTTATTTCGTGAAATTAATTTCAGGTAATACCGTAATTTCAACCAACAAAATTGTTTTAGAGAAATAGTTATTTTTTCTTCATAAATACAGATGTAATAAAAGCAAAACTCACACTGATAAGGAAAGAAGAAAATAATTTTGCTGTAACGGCTCTGCTTGCCGACAATGATCCAGATACTTCTTTTATAACTGCGGGATATTGCTCAGGCTTTAATTTCTCCTGATGTTTTAAAAATTCTAAATAATCCGGACCATTATAATATTGCACAGAGATCTCACGCAGCTTCCATTCAAATTCAAAATAAGTGTAAGCACTTAAAATAATTATGGAGACAGCAAATACGCCCAAAGCAACTTTTATGGCTTCCCTTCCTCCTATTAAACCACCATTATCTTTATCACGTACCATTTTAATGGCAATGATCATAAATGGTAAAATAAATAATCCCGATAAAGCATGTGAATAATAAAAACCGAATTTAGTTAAGGAATAACCCCCAAGAACTATTATCAGTTTAAAAATGATTACGAAAATACTGTAAGCGAGTCCGAGATATAAGGAGCGTTTGTTCATGATAGTTATTAGTTAATAGGCAATAGTTATCAGGGATTTAAAATATTACAGAAATAGTTACCCCTAGTGGCTAATAACTATTAACTAATTCCTTCTTTTACCCGTTCATACTAATTAAAAATTCTTCGTTGCTTTGCGTTCTTCTTAAACGATCTTGTAAAAACTCCATTGCTTCTTGCGGAGTCATATCACTTAAATGTTTACGTAATACCCAAAGTCTGCTTAACATTTCTTTCTCTATTAATAAATCATCACGTCTGGTTGAAGAAGCTACTAAATCAATCGCGGGATAAACACGGCGGTTAGATAATTTTCTATCCAACTGTAATTCCATATTACCTGTTCCTTTAAATTCTTCGAAAATTACTTCGTCCATTTTTGAACCGGTTTCAGTTAATGCAGTTGCAATAATAGTTAATGAACCTCCATTCTCAATTTTACGTGCGGCACCAAAAAATCTTTTGGGTTTATGTAATGCATTTGCATCCACACCGCCCGTTAATACTTTACCTGAAGCCGGCGATGTAGTATTGTAAGCACGAGCTAAACGTGTGATGCTGTCTAATAAAATAACTACATCATGTCCGCACTCTACTAAACGTTTTGCTTTTTCTAAAACTATGTTTGCAATTTTTACGTGTTTATCGGCTGGCTCATCAAAAGTTGATGCAACAACTTCGGCTTTTACGCTGCGTGCCATATCGGTTACCTCTTCCGGACGTTCATCGATCAATAAGATCATTAAATAAACTTCAGGATGATTATAAGCGATCGCATTTGCAATTTCTTTTAATAAAACTGTTTTACCTGTTTTCGGTTGCGCAACAATTAAACCACGCTGACCTTTACCAATTGGGGTAAACATATCAATGATACGTGTACTCATTGTTTCTTGCGGGTGACCGGTTAACTTTATTTTTTCGTTAGGAAATAATGGCGTTAAATAATCGAACACAACGCGGTCACGCACGAATGCAGGTTCTCTGCCGTTGATCTGATCAACTTTAATTAATGGAAAATATTTTTCTCCTTCTTTTGGAGGACGGATACCACCTTTAACAACATCTCCGGTCTTTAATCCAAATAATTTTATTTGTGATTGAGAAACGTAAACGTCGTCTGGCGAATTTAAATAGTTGTAATCGGAACTGCGTAAAAAACCATAACCATCAGGCATAATTTCTAAAACGCCTTCAGCAGTAACAATACCATCGAAATTATAATAAACTTTTTCAGGTTTCTTAAATTCGGTAGTGTCACCGTGATCGGTCATCCCGGTATTTTCACTTACAGGATTATTTTCATTAGTAGTATTAGTGGTATTTGAATTACTTGAATCGTTTGTGTTTTGATAAGAATTAACTTGCTCTTCTGCTTTTTCTTCAGCTACAGGTGTTACTTCATTCACTTCTTCATCTGTTGAATGAGCTACTGTATCTTCAGTATTCATCGGTTCCAGTTTCACAATTTTTCGTGGACGTTTTTCACGTTCAGGGCCGCCATTACCTTTTTTACCGGATAATTTATCGGCAATATCAGGACTGCTTTTTTGAGCATCCAGAATTTGTAAAATAAGATCGCCTTTACTGAGAGTTCTGGCATCGATGCTAAATTTCTTGGCAATTTCTTTCAGGTCTGATAATAAGCGGTTGCTTAAATCCGTTGCGTCAAACATAAGATTTGAGGAGTTTAATTAAAGATTAACTATTTTAATTTGTTTGTGATTCTAAAGGTTTTTCTGATTGTTGAACTACAAGATGATGTGGTTCTCAGATTACGTACTACAAGTATAAGTATTATTTCTTAAACCAAAAAATATTTTTTAGTGCGAGATCCCCTCTAAATACTTGTTTAACCAGGTATTTTTAAGCGGTTTTTTCCAGTCTTTTAGCTCTTCAGATGAGGAAATCGTGGTATCAAAAACAGGCGTATTTTCAGTTATTGTATTTTGCGATAGCAGATCCTTAATATGAGAAGAATGCACGATCATTAAACCATCGTACACTTCAAGGGCAACTAAAAAACGGTTTAAGAGTTCAATTCCTAATTCCTTTTCCTGAACTTGTATAAAACGTTGTAATTTATCAATGCTGCATCCACTCGCATTATAAGCGCTTTCGTCCACCTTCATTACAAGCATTCGGTCTTTGTAAAGTTCAAATGATGCATTTAATTTTTGATCATGTGCAGTCCAGGAATCTACAAACGTTTTACAATTAGTTGTAAATTGAGTACGCTCTCCAATACTCAGATCCTTACTTAAAATATATATCCAGACTTTCTCTATCATTAAAATTGCGGGTTAACGCCAATGTAATTTTGAGGAGTGATCTTCTTAAGTTCAGTTTTAATTTCAGCAGTTACATTTAAAGTATCAATAAAAACATGCATTGATTCTTTAGTTACCGCAGCATTGGTACGGGTTAGATCCTTTAAAGCTTCATAAGGTTTAGGATAACCCTCGCGGCGTAAAACAGTTTGAATCGCTTCTGCAACAACGGCCCAATTTCTTTCTAAGTCGCGGTTCATGCAGGTCTCATTCAGAATTAATTTATCTAAACCTTTTAAAATACTTTTTAAAGAGATCATCATATGTGATAAAGGAACACCGATATTTCTTAAAACTGTACTATCAGTAAGATCGCGTTGTAATCGTGATATTGGTAATTTTGCAGATAAGTGCTCTAATACTGCATTTGCCATTCCTAAATTCCCTTCTGCATTTTCAAAATCGATCGGGTTAATTTTATGCGGCATTGCTGAAGAACCAATTTCGCCCGATTTTAATTTTTGTTTAAAATATTCAACACTAATATAAGACCAGATATCACGGCAAAGATCAATTAAAATAGTATTGATGCGCTTACAAGCATCGCAATACGCTGCTAAATTATCGTAATGCTCAATTTGTGTTGTGAATTGCGAACGCGATAAACCCAAAGTTTTATTTACAAAATCATTTCCGAATTTGATCCAGTCGTGTTTTGGATAAGCAACAACATGTGCATTAAAATTACCGGTAGCACCGCCAAATTTAGCAGAATATGGCACAGCTTTTAATTGCTCTAATTGTTTTTCTAAACGCTCAACAAAAACATAAATTTCTTTTCCTAAACGCGTTGGTGTTGCAGGCTGACCATGCGTACGCGCTAACATACTCACATTTTCCCAGGCATGACTTTGTAATTTTAATTTATTGATAACTGCTTCTATCTGTTTTAAGATGCTGTTATTGGTTGCATCTTTTAGTGATAAAGGAACAGCAGTGTTGTTTATGTCTTGCGAGGTTAAACCAAAGTGAACAAATTCTAATTGTTTCTCTAAACCTAATTTCTGTAATTTTTCCTTTATAAAATATTCAACCGCTTTAACATCATGATTCGTTGTTTTTTCAGTGTTTTTAATTATTTGAGCATCTGCTTCCGAAAAATTATTTACAACTTCACGAAGTAGTCCTTTATGTAAAGTATCAAGAGGTTTTAGTTGCGGTATATTAAAATCGCAAAGCGCAATAAAATATTCCACCTCAATTAAAACGCGGTATTTTATTAAGCCGTATTCCGAAAAATAAGCCGAAAGTTCTTCAGTTGTTTTACGGTATCTGCCGTCAACAGGAGAAATGGCTGTAAGAGCATTCAAATCCATGGAAAAAGTAAAGGGTAAAGATACGATTTTATT
>JANYCL010000176.1 GCA_025360355.1 Sphingobacteriaceae bacterium | reverse complement strand
TGTGTTCCGCAAAGCGAAACTTTTAATTTTCTTTTTGTATATTTTATGGTGGAGTACGAGAATCCTAAATTAGTTGGGTTTGATGTGGTGTTTGTGATGTTGGTAGATAAATATATTAAAACCGGAAAGTGTGGGAATGTTTATGATGAGAAAACAAAAGAAAAAATAATTGAGAAAGCTAACACCATTAAACCTTTGTTGCTTGGCTCTCCTGCGCCGGAATTATATTTGATCGATACGGTTAGGGCTAAAATCGTAAATAAAATGGGATTCGATACTGCTAATACAAGCGAATCCATTACCAAATTATATTATAAGAACATTGATAAGATAACACCGCTTTACACAACTTTGTCATCCATTCAGGCAAAATACACTGTTTTGGTTTTTTGGGATGTGGATTGCAGTCATTGTCAAACGGAGATACCTAAATTATTAGATATATATCACGACCTTAAAAAAACAATTGATGTAAAAGTTGTTTCAGTTTATACGGTTTATGAATTTAATAAATGGCGTAAATACGTTATTGATAAAAAACTGGATTTTGTAAATCTATACGATCCCATTCATATTAATAATTTGAAAGTGAAGTATGATATTTTCTCGACGCCAAAAGTGTATTTGCTGGATAAGGACAAAAAAATAATATCAAAACACATGCCTGTAGAAAAAATACCGGAGTTATTAAAGGGATACGAGGATCAGGAGAAAGCGAAACAGAAGAAATAATATTTTGTATATACTATCGCCCTTCGGCAGGCTCAGAATGACATTATGAATTTAAATAATAAATAGAAAAAATAAAAAGTGTATGAAAAAAATTAGTTTTCTTTTAGCAGTATTATTCGGAACTCAGGTTCATTCGCAATCCGGTTTCGATATTAAGATCAACATCAAAGGTGCTCCCGATTCCATAATGTATCTGGCAAAATATACTTTTGATAAGCAGTATATTGTTGATACCTGTAAAAAGGTAGTAAAGGGTGCTGTTACTTTTAAAGGGAAAAAAGATCTGGATAAAGGCGTTTATTTTTTAGTGAGTCAGGGCAGAGCACGTTATTTTGATTTCTTTATTAATGAAAGCAGTAAGCTTACCATTAGTGCTGATATGGCCGACATGGTTAAAACATTAAAAGCAACGGGCTCAAAAGAAAATGAAGATTTTTTCAGCTACATAAAATTTATTACCGATAGAAATGTTGAGTTTGGTAAAGTAAAAGATCAAACTAAAGGCATGAGTAAGCCCGACTCGTTAAAGTTTATGGGTGAAAAAACAAAAAGCCTGAACGAATCGGTACAAAAATTTGATTTCGATTTCTTAGCCGCACACCCAAACAGTTTTTTAGCTGATGTGTTAAATCTTAAAACTGATAAAGAATTAAAAGATGTTCCTAAAGCGTCTAATGGAAGACCAGACAGTATTGCTCAGTATAAATATTACAAAACACATTTTTGGGATGGTGTGAATTTTAAAGATGACAGACTTTTACGCACACCGTTTTTTGCTGATAGAATTAAACGTTATTACGATCGCGTTATTATTCAGGTACCGGATACAATTACAGTTGAAATTGAACGCGTAATGGCAAAAGCAGTGCCGGGAAGCGAAATGTATAGATTTTTATTGGCGTATTTTTTACCAACCTACGAACAAAGTAAGATCATGGGCTTCGATAAAGTGTTTTGTAATTTGGTCGACAAATTTGTGCGCACAGGTTTAGCAAAAGGTGTTTATGATGAGAAGACCTCTCAAAAAATAATTGAACGCGTTGATATTTTAAAACCGTTATTGTTAGGTGCTCAGGCCCCGGATCTCTTAATGATTGATACAGTTCAATCGAAAGCGGTAAATCGAATGGGATTTGATACAGCCAAAACAAGTCAGTCGGTTACAAAATTGTATTATGATAATGCACAAAAACTAACTCCTTTATTCACCACATTATATTCTGTAAAAGCAAAATACACAGTTTTAATTTTTTGGGATGTAGATTGCGGTCATTGCAAAACTGAGATGCCTAAATTAGTTGATGTATATAAAGACTTGAAGAAAAAATACGATGTAAAAGTATTTTGCGTTTATACACAGCACGAGTATGATAAATGGCGGAAATATTTAATAGAAAATAAATTGGCCGATTTTATAAATGTATGGGATCCGGTTCATATCAATAATATCAAAACGAAATATGATATTTTCTCTACACCTGTAATTTATTTATTGGATAAAGATAAATTCATAAAGGCTAAGCGACTATCGGTCGAACAAGTTCCGGAGCTTATCAAGGCTTTCGATGCACAGGACAAAAAATAGAAAGAAGCCCCTTTATGGGGCTTTTTTTATGGCCAGAAAGGCCTTATATTTAACTAAATTTAAGATTGGCACTATTATTGTATTATCTAATAAAAACAAACAACATGAGAAATTTAATTTTTACTTTAATGATCTTTGGTGTTTTATTTTTAAAATCCCAGGATAAAGATCAGATCGCGGGATTTATTAATAAAAGTCATATCGCTATAAATAAAGTTCAGAAAGAAGGGATGCAGTTATCTGATAAGGATCTTGAAGTTAACTTTAAAGAAGCAGTTAAATTTCAAATGGCTTCCATAAAATATTATAAAGCAGGTAAATTGAACGAAGCTTATGAATTTTCTTATAAATCAAGAATGATCTGCATCGGAATATTTAATGGCATAAATAAATTATATGCAGATTATTTTAATCCGACAGATACTGAAAAACAATTAATGACCTCTGATGATAAAACATTTTCATTAAGTCCGGATGTTTTAAATCCCGGAGAAACAGCTAAAGCTGATAATCTTAAGATCACTGATATTCAAAAATTACGTGAATTAGAAATCAATTTAAACTAAGCCTCATGAAAAACAATAAACTCAAAATTTTCTTAAGTGCTTTTTTAATTATACTAAGCACTTCTATTTCATTCGCCCAAGCTGTGGCTTTTTGTCCTTCAATAAGTGCAATTACGCCAACTGCGCCTCTTTGCGCGGGTAGTTGTGCAACATTAAGTGCAAGCGTCATTCCTGTTAATCAAACTACAAGTTATTCTGTTCAATCTATTCCTTACATACCGTTTGCATATACAGGAGGAACAGGAGTTTCTGTTGGTACTGATGATGTTTGGAGTCCAATAATTCCATTGGGATTTAATTTTTGTTATTTTGGAAATACATACAATCAGTGTTTATTAGGTTCTAACGGTCAACTAACATTTAGCACATCAATTCCATTACCGGGTGGTTATGATAATTGGGCAATTTCTGCTGCACTACCAAGTTTAGCTGACATGCCCGGCAATACAATTTGCGCGGTGTTCCGTGATATTGATCCTTCTTTTGGAGGGAACATGCGTTATTATTTTTCAGGAACATCACCGTGCAGGGCATTGGTAATTTATTGGGACAACATCCCTCTTTATTCAAATCCGGGTTCATGTTCCGGCAAAGCTAATTCAACTTTTCAATTGGTACTTTATGAAAATACAAATTATATTGATGTGTATATTCAAAACAGTACAGCTTGTGTGAATTGGAATGCCGGAGCAGGAATTGTAGGAATTCAAAATGCAAACGCATCGCTTGGTTATGCCGCACCGGGAAGAAATTTCCCAAGTGCATGGACTGCAACAAATGAAGGATGGCGTTTTGTCCCAACCGGTCCACAATCTTATACAGTAACATGGACAGGACCAAGTGGAATTATTGGAACAGGCTTAACACAAACTGTTTGTCCGACTTCAAATACAACTTATACTGCATCAATGAATGTTTTGAGTTGTTCAAGTGTAAGCAGTACGTACACAAGTGTTGTTACTGTTACGGTTTCTCCAAATCCTCCTCCTATAATTACACAAGGAACTTTAACACAATTATCATGTGCAACTTTTACAAATGGTGATAATGTAATTTTATCTTCAGGTTCTCCTGGTTATACTGTTAATTGGGCGCCTCCGCCTGTAAGTACAAGTTCAACTGCAACAACTTTTTCAGCCGGCGGAATGACTGTTGGTATAAATACTATTTCAGTTGTTGATGCTTTTGGTTGTACCGCCGTTCAAACGATCAGCGTAACCGGTCCGCCAACAGCTCCAAGTTTTTCAATTGATGCACCGAACGGAACTGTAATGGGTTGTACACCGCCTACAGTACCATTAAATGTGATCAATACAAATACAAATATTCCGAGCGGTAGCATGAGTTATACATGGACCAGTTTATCACAACCAAGTTTAGTAGCTTCAACTTATAATGGTTACGGTAATACAACTTATACAATTTCAGGATCCGCTCCCGGAACCTGTATCACTACAATAACTTTTGCAGTTACACAAAACACAACCGCTCCCGGCATTGTAGTAAATCCCATTTCGCAAACAGTAACATGTGCGGGTGGATGTAAAACATTTACAGCTTCAACTCCATCAGGAACTGCAAACATTGTTGGAACATGGACCGATCCTTCAGGGAATGTAGGCCCTCCATCAGGTACACCATTATTAACGTGTGGTCTGCAAGTTGGTACTTATACAGCACAGTTTTGCAGCACTATTAGCGGATGTTGCAGTCAGCAAACTGTAAGTGTAACTTCATTTACATCAATACCAACTATCTCAGTTACTTCTGTACTTGGTGGTTTTCAAATAAATTGTACCAAACCTTGTTTACCGTTTAATATCAACACAAATGGAACAATTACACCAACAACATATACCTGGACCAACTTAGCCACAAGTGCAACTGTTTCTCCTGCCAGTGGTAGTTTTGTGGTTTGTACATCAGGTGCAAACGTACCGGGTAATTATGAAGCTGCGTTTACAGATGGAGCAGGTTGTAAGGTTACAACAACTATTAACGTAACAATAGATACATTGAGACCAACACCATTATCAATGACCAATTTAGCGAGTAACAGTTACACTATAAATTGTTTCACGCCAACTTTAACAGGTACAGCATATACTACACCGTTATTATCTCCGGGAAGTTATAGTTGGACGCAACCACCGAATTTAATTATCAATTCGAATACAGTTTCAATTGCATTGGTGAATATACCTGGTGCTTCAGTTACTTATACTGCAATAGCAATGGGACCAAATGGTTGTGTCGCCAAACAAAAAGTCATATTCTATAAAGATATAGCGGTGCCATCGTATAGTATTGCATTCACACCATCAGCTATAACGTGCGCGAATCCTTGTGTTGCTTTAACAGCTACTACAA
>JANYCL010000171.1 GCA_025360355.1 Sphingobacteriaceae bacterium | reverse complement strand
CGGAAACATTTATCCACGTTGTTCCGGCATCTGTTGAGTATTGCAGGTTTCCGTCATCGGTTCCAACCCAAATTAAATTTTCATCCAATGAAGATTCCGAAATGGTAAATATGGTACAATGGTTTTCTGCCGAGGTATTATCTTCACTCAATCCGCCGCTCTCTTCCTGTTTTTGTTTTGCTTTATTATTCGTAGTTAAATCTGCAGAAATACGTTTCCAATTTCTTCCCTGATCAGTTGACTTGTACAAGTATTGCGAGCCGACATATAAATTTTTAGGATTTTTTGCTCCTGTTACAATTGGTGTGTTCCAATTCCAGCGTAATTTATCTTCTTTAGAAGTTTTTTGCGGCTGAATGAATTCACTTTTCATATCAGCTAAATTAGTGCGGTTCATATTTCCGCCTTGGTATTCCGAATAAACAGTTTTACCGTCAATGTCGGGCACTGTCCAAAAACCATCACCGCCACCAACTCTATCCCAATTTGCATTTCCAATTCCTCCCGGTGAAGCACTTGGTGCCATCCAACTTCCGTTATCTTGTAAACCGCCATAAACATTGTAAGGTTCTTTCATATCATAAGCAACATGGTAAAATTGTCCTACAGGTAAACCATGATTAAATTGCCAGGTGATTCCTTTATCAACACTCATATAAATACCACCATCAGTTCCGAGGTACATAATGTTTGTGTTAGTTGGATTGATCCATAACGCGTGCATATCGCTATGTACCCAACCGCCTTCACTACTTGCTTCGCTAAATGAATAACCGCCATCATCACTATAACCAAAAACAAAAGCCGGACGGTAAACACGTTTTGGATTTTTTGGATCGATAACAATTGTGCTGAAATAAAAAGGACGAGCTTTTACATTTAAAGGTGCACTTTGTTCTTTCCATGTTTCACCTGCGTCTGAAGAAATATATAAACTTGTACTTCTTGTTTCAACAATTGCTAACATTTGTTTTGGATCGCTTGGCGCGAGGTTCATTGCAATACGGCCGAATGGTTTTACAGGTAAACCGCTTTTAATTTCTTTCCATGTTTTTCCTCCGTCGGTACTTTTATATAATCCACTGCCTTTTCCTCCTGAATCAAAACTGTAGGGCTGACGACGGAACTGCCACATCGATGCAAATAAAGTATTTGGATTTGTTGGATCAATTAAAATTTCACCACAGCCGGTAAGATCATCAATGTAAAATATCTTGTCCCAGGTGTCACCACCGTTAGTTGATTTGTAAATGCCGCGGTGTTTGCTATTGCTCCAAAGCGGACCTGGTACAGCAACGTAAATGATATCTGAGTTTTGCGGATCGATCACAATTCTTGAAATGTGTTCTGTACTATCTAATCCGATCTTTTTCCAATTGTCGCCACCATCCGTTGTTTTGTACATTCCATTACCAATAGAAACAGAGTTACGCATGTTACTTTCTCCTGTTGCAACATAAACAGTTTTAGGAGTTTTTTGATCTATTGCTAAAGCACCAATTGACTGACAATATTTATCGAATAAAGATTTATAAGATGCTCCGGCATTGGTTGATTTCCAAACGCCGCCTCCGCCTGTTCCAATATAAATTGTTTTTCCTTCATCACTCACAACGCCATCAATAGCAGTGATACGTCCGCTCATTGTACCCGGACCAAGTTGACGCGCTTCCATCGAACCAAAAATAGAAGAGTTAACAGTTGTTGTTTGAGCTTGTATGTTTACGGAGCAAACAAGAAGGGATAAGCCAATTAATTTTTTCATAACGGGGAATTAAAAAACAATTAGAGAAATTTATTTAGTTGCAGGAGGAGTTGTTGGTTTAAACAACTTATCATCTATTGTAGGATTCATAGTTAACGTGGTTACTTCAGTGTCGCCCCAACCACCTATGATGCTATAAGGATAAACAATACCTATGTCGGTTTTTTTGTAATTGCCATAAGAAGTTGAATTTTCCATCTCTTTTCCGTTAACTGTCATTTTAGTAGTTTCTTTTATAACATAATAATTACTTGGATCGATAAAGTAAGTAGATTCGATACCGTCTTTATCCGTCATTTTTATTTTTAAGCATTCTGTTCCGTCTACATCATCTTTACCTAAAAAATCCAATTTTTTACCTAGTTCTTTATACGTTAAAAAATCACTTTGTAAATTCAAACCATCTTGTGCTTTTTTTACATCATCAGCAGTCATTGGTTCCGGTTTTGTTTGTCCTTGAAAAGGCATGTATGACCAGCCTTCAGTATTCGTCAAAATACTATAACCTTCCATTCCCATAAGCGCAATATTCTGTCGCATTGCTTTTTTATCAACCTGAAAAATAGTAACGAGAATATCGGCACCATTGGCTTTCATTTTCATTTCCATTTTAAGGCTTTTTAATTTGGCCCAATTATCTTTTCCGCCAATAGCTTCAATATGTTTTTTTACTATTTCATCAAGTGTTTGAGAAAATACTGCAGTTGATACTAAGCTTAAAATCGCGATAGTTAAAATTCTTTTTACGTTTTTCATTTTTATAAAATTTATAGAAGTAAATGTAAGGGAATTAAACGTAAGCTTAGTGTAATTAGTACTATTGTTTGTTAATTTAAGGAAATCTAAAAAATGTTTAATTATTTGATAATCATCAGGGTTTGAAGAAGCGGTTGAGCTTGTTTTATAGGCAAATTACCGTTCAAACGAATTATCACGTGTTTTGGGGGAGGAAAAGAAAGTTGATAAGTAAAAAAGCATATACATCTAATTTATATGTATATTTGTCCTATGCATTCAAACGAATTATTAAAAGGCACGCTAAAGACCATTATTTTGAACCTATTATCTGAAAACGGTAAAATGTATGGTTATGAAATTACACAATCTATAAAAGAACTTACAAAAGGTGAAATTCAAATCACTGAAGGTTCGCTTTATCCTGCTTTGCATGGATTAGTAGCTGAAGGTTTGTTGTTAACTGAATCGGTTAGTATTGGAAAACGGGTTCGTAA
>JANYCL010000154.1 GCA_025360355.1 Sphingobacteriaceae bacterium | reverse complement strand
AGGTGGCGCAACTTCAAGCATTACAAATTATAATTGGACATTGAACGGAGCCGGCATTTCAGGTGCACAAGCCGGACAATATTGCTTTAATGAAGGAGCAACTTATTCATTAGGATTAAGTGTTATTGATGTGAATGGTTGCATGGGCGTAGCTCCTCCTTTTGCCGTAAGTATTTATCCTGCGCCAATTGCAGACTTTAATCATTCTCCTATTAAGCCGATTGTAAATATTGATCAGGAAGTAACATTTACAGACGCATCTTACAACACACCAATTGTCAGCTGGAATTGGTACTTTATGAACACTGCCCAATATACATCCACACAACAAAATCCAACTTTCTCTTATACAGAACCGGGAACTTACGTTGTTGCTTTAGTTGTGAAGAGTGACAGAGGTTGTTACGATACATTGTTACGCCCGTTGGTTGTAGGTGAAGATTTTGGAATTTATGTTCCTAATGCATTTACACCGAATGGAGATGGATTGAATGATATCTTCCAACCAAAAGGATTTGGTGTTACTGAATACGAGTTCAGCATCTTTGATCGTTGGGGTGAGAAAATGTTCCACACTAAAAACTTTGAAGATGGCTGGAATGGTGCAAAACAAAAAAATCATGATGTTACTTACGATATTAAAATAGAGGAAGGAACTTATACATGGTTAATTAATTGTACCGATGTATTCGGAAAAGCACATGAACTTAAGGGGCATGTGACATTGATAAAATAAGAAAGCATATATAAAATTAAAAGCCTCGCGAATAGCGGGGCTTTTTTATTGCTATAAAGAGGCTGAATTTTTTATTGAGAATAAAATATCCATCCCGGATCTTTCTTTTAAGACTTTACTTAAATTTAATTCAGGCGCTTTTATGCCTATTACGAAATTTTTGGTGGGGTTTACAAATACTTTGGCTTCATCCCATAAATTTTCTTTTAGGAAATTTTGGAGCAGGGGAGTGCCGCCTTCAATAATAACGCTCTGAATATTTAATACGTGAAGTTGATCTAAAATTTGTTTAATTACTTTTTCAGAAAAATCTATCTTAAAATATTTTATATTTCCTGCCTCGGTCTTACGGAACTCAGTAAACACAAGTGTTTCAGCGGCACTATTAAAAACCTTAAAACTCGATTTTAATTTTAAGTCTTTATCCAGAATGATCCTGATCGGGTTTTTCCCTTCCACCAATCTTACAGTTAATTCGGGATTATCGTTTATAACTGTATTTGTTCCCACCATAATGGCTTGTTCCTGCGAACGCATTAAGTGAACCGATCTTTTACTTTCTTCACAAGTGATCCAATTCTCGCTTTTATTTAAAGGCAATGGAAGTTTACTTACAAAACCATCATTCGTTTGCGCCCATTTTAAAATAATGTAAGGACGTTTTTTTTCATGAAAAGTAAAAAAGCGTTTGTTTAATTCTCTTCCTTCTTTTTCTAAAATACCGGTTTCAACTTCTATGCCCGCATTTTTTAATTTTTCAATTCCTTTTCCGCCAACCAATGGATTTGAATCAACATTAGAGATCACAACTTTCTTTATTTTTTTTTCTATGATCAGATCACTGCAAGGCGGTGTTTTGCCATAATGCGAGCAAGGTTCTAAATTCACATACAACGTACAATCGCTAAGATCAAAATCGGGTGCTAAAGAATTAATCGCATTTACTTCAGCGTGTGCGCCGCCAAATTCTTTATGAAAACCTTCTGCTATGATCTCTTTTCCCTTCACAATAACACAGCCTACCATAGGGTTTGGAGCCACTTGTCTTAGTCCGTTTAGGGCTAATTCAAAACAGCGTTTCATGTAGTTTTCGCTCGGGTTCATGGTAGTACAAATTTATCGTAAATATTTGTATTATTAAGGTATTTTTTACCCTACAAATTAGTAATTTTACCTTGATAATTTAATTGTACCATGTTTGATAATTTAAGTGATAAACTCGACCGCGCCTTTAAAGTTTTAAAAGGACAAGGAAAAATTACGGAAATAAACGTTGCCGAAACTTTAAAAGAAGTCCGCAAAGCATTACTCGATGCTGACGTTAACTATAAAGTTGCCAAACAATTTACGGATACAGTAAAAGAAAAAGCATTCGGACAAAATGTTTTGACCTCAGTTTCTCCCGGACAATTATTAATTAAAATTACACATGATGAGTTGACCGCTTTAATGGGCGGACAAAAAGAAGATATTTTCCTTGGTGGTAATCCAACTATTATTTTAATGAGTGGTTTGCAAGGTTCCGGTAAAACAACTTTCACAGGAAAACTTGCTAACTATTTAAAAACTAAAAAAGGAAAAAATCCTTTAATGGTAGCTTGTGACGTTTACCGTCCGGCTGCGATTGACCAATTGCAGGTTTTAGGTGAGCAATTAGGTATTGAAGTGTTCGCTAACAAAGAAGAAAAAAGTCCGATCAAAATTGCGGAAGCAGCTATAAAACAAGCGAAAGAAAACGGAAACAGTGTTGTATTAATTGATACTGCCGGTCGTTTGGCTGTTGATGAGATGATGATGAATGAAATTTCGGATCTGAAAAAGGCAATTAAGC
>JANYCL010000147.1 GCA_025360355.1 Sphingobacteriaceae bacterium | reverse complement strand
CTTCAGCGCGGAAAAGAGCCACGCCTTGTCCGTGCAATTGCGACGCATCTTTCTCAGCCTGAGCTGAAATTTTGATCGCGTTACCCTCTGCTTCTGCTGCTTTTGTTTTGGTAATTAAAAGGGCCTGACCTTCATTTTCAGCCGCAGCTTTAAGGTTATTACTCGCCACAATTTTAGCCATTGAACGCATTACTTCCTCATCAAAGGTGATGTCGTTTAACTGGAGATCAATTAAGTGATATCCCCATTGTTCAAGGGTATTATCTAACTGGTCTTTAACCGATTCAACTATTTCTCTTCTTACTAATAATATCTCTGATTGTTTTTTAGTGGAAACGTATGCTCTCACAGAACCTTCAACCGATCTTACTAAAGCCTGCATGAAATTGCGGTCATCAATAAATTTAAAAGCAACGTTTTTAATGGTTTCTTCCTCGTGATTTACAACAGCGTATAATAACATGGCTGTAAAATTTACGTTGGCCTGATCAACAGTTACTGCCTGAAAACCTAATTCGGCACTTCTGTTTTGAATTGATATTTTTTTAGCAACTCTTTCAATGATCGGGAGCTTGAAGTTTAATCCCGGTCGCATAACGCGGCGGTATTTACCAAAAACTGTAATAACAGCAACTGTACCTTGTTGAACTGTTCTGAATGACAAAAGTAGTATCAGGAATCCCAATACTAACACAACGATTATAAAAGCTCCCGGCATATTATTTATTTTTTTTTAAAGATATAAAAATTGATGACACCGTTATTTATTTTTACTTTTAAGGCTGTGATTTGGGATAAACGGTTTTTAATTGGGTTATTATTGTTCTGCTCCTTTTTAGGGTTTAGTCAGGAACCTGCTACTGAAGATACTGTTAAGGTTACTCCCGAAGAGGAACTGTTTAAAAAAGCAGTTAAACTCATTGATTCAGCTCATTATAAAGAAGCTATTGTTGATCTTAAAAAAGCAATAAAAATTAAACCTGATTACCCTGCTGCCTACACAAAAATGGGCATCGCAAAAATTCAGTTAAAGGATATTAAGGGTGCTGAAAAAGATCTGAAAACTGCATTAACAAGTAATCCTAACGATTTTGAAACGCTTAAAACAATGGGTTTTATGTATTTCAACATTGAAAATTATAAAGAATGTAAAGTGTTTTTTGATAGTGCGGCTTCTATAGCTGCAGCTGATAAAATTGATGATGCAGAATTCCTTTACTATCGCGCCAAGCTAATGTTCATTGGTAAAAGTTATAAGCCCGCTTTAGATATGCTGGCAGCAGCCATTGAGATAAAACCTAAATATGTTGAAGCGTTTGTTCTAAAAGGCGAAATACGTTTTGCGCAAAAAGATTATAACTATGCGATCAAAGAATTAAATGAAGGCATCGCTATGATGAAATCTGATCAGTTAGATTATAACGCTTACAAGATCCGCGCTAAAGCAAAATTTGAAGTTCAGGATTATAAAGGAGCAATTACCGATTGGAGCGTTTATTTAGATGGAGTTCCCGGCGAAGAAGAAGCATTAATAGCGCGAGGAGCCGCGCGTATAAACATAAATGATCATACAAACGCACTGGTAGATCTGGATGAAGCCATAAAGAAAAATCCTAAAAATCCCGTGAGCTATAATTACCGCGGGATGGCAAAAGCAGGTAACAAACAATTTGTGGAAGGATTAAAAGATATTAATTATTCTATTAGTCTGAAATTTGATTACGCAGCCGCTTATGTGAACCGCGCTGCAATTAAATTTGCGAGTAAAGATAAACGCGGTGCCTGCGAAGACCTCAACAAAGCAGATACTTTAGGCGATCCGATGGCTTACAAATTAATTGACCAATATTGTAAAGGCATGAACGATAATAGGAAATAATTAAGAATTATGAATGCAGAATTAAGAATTGTAAAAGCAAATTAATAAATCTTTAAACCTTAAATCCTTGAATCTTTAAAAATGAATACTTCAGTAATAAGAAAAGTAAGTTTTAACTCAGCACACCGTCTTCATAACCCAAAATGGGACGAGAAAAAGAACAAAGATGTTTTTGGATTGTGCAATAACCCAAATTATCATGGACATAATTACGAACTGCATTTAAAAGTTACCGGACCAATTGAAGCTGAAACCGGATTTGTAATTGATCTCAAGGTATTGAATGATATTTTACAGGAAGAAATTGTAGAA
>JANYCL010000129.1 GCA_025360355.1 Sphingobacteriaceae bacterium | reverse complement strand
AATAAATTTTCTCATGGATTTTAATAATACTATGAATACTAAATTACTTAAATAACGACTAAAAAAGCAAGTGGAACGTATACCTTATTATTAAACGTGTGTATTTGTAATTTAGTATGTACAATGGTTACAATTCTAATTGTAATAAAACAACCTAAAGAAATTAAAAATCCATCGCGCCTTCAAAAACATCCAACTTCTCGAGATAAGCCATTTGTTTTACGATGTATTCGTGTGCGGGAGTTGGTTTGCGCATATCCACATCGGCGAGTAATTTAGAATTGTCAAATACTTGTCCGAGATTCAAAAATTCCAAATAAGGATCTAAGCCGGCGAATAAAATGCGGAGGCTGCTTAGTTCGCCAAAAGTATCCTTCCAGTGTTGAATGTATTCGGGGTATTTAGAAAGTTCGCTGCCTATTGGTAATTTATTTTTAGCAAGTAACTTCATTTGCTTCAACATATCGTCTTTCACAAAACAATAACGCGGCATATCTGGAAAATGTTCTTCAAAGGCTACGCTTAATTCTGCTGCTGATGTTGCAGCTTCCGGTCCGGATGAAATATGATACACATCGTGCTTGCGCTTCGCAAATAATAATTTTACAATTGCTTCCGCTGCATAATCAACAGAAATAACATCGAGTTTCGCTTGAGGATCAGCAGGTATTAAACGTATTTGATTAATTGTAGCGCAAGCCCATAAAATAACAGGAGAACGCGGTGTAATATCGCGGCTGTCGCCCATAATGATGGATGGACGTGCTATTACAATTTTATTGGCAGGTAAATGTTTGCGTATAATTAATTCGCCTTGAGCTTTTGAATGAGTGTAAGAAACAACATGACTTGCATTTGGATTAGGCGATTCCTCTTCTTTCACCAAACGGTTCTTTACTTCCTTACCGCAAATTGTAGCAGTTCCGATATGTAAAAATGTATTGAAGTTTTTTAATTGTTTTGCCCACAGAACAATTTTTTCTAATCCTTCAATATTAGTTTGTTCAACCATCCTGTCGTAAATTCCCGAGAAGGAAGTATTAGCTGCAGAGTGAACAATTACATTAATATCATTTAATTCTTTATTAGCGATCAATTGTGCAGTTAGATCTGCATCCATTAAATTACCGATCACGGGAAATACTTTATCCCTATCGTAATGATCACCATGAAAACTAAACACTTTATCTAAACGAAGGATGGCATCAACTTCACTTTGCGCACGTACTAAACAGTAAATTTTATTAACCTCTTTGCGTTTGCTCAGATTAACTAAAATTTCTCCTCCTAAAAATCCGGTTGAACCGGTAATAAAAATATTCATAAAGCGGGGTTCCTATTCAAAAATTTCTAAACCTATTATTCCTAAAATAATTAAACTTATTGAAACTATTTTAGCGGCCGACATACTCTCCTTAAAAAATACAATTCCAATTATCGCAATTAAAGCTGTTCCTGCACTCGCCCAAATGGCGTAAGCATTTCCAACTTCCATTTTTTCTAAAACAAATACAAGGGCGCCTAAACTAATACCATAGAAAACAAATACTAAGACCGATGGAATTATTTTTGTAAAACCCTCGGCGTATTTCATTGAAATGGTCCCTAAAACCTCAAAAATTATCCCAACTAATAATATTAACCACTTCATTTCCCTACCCTGAAATTTATTTACTGCAATTTAATTAATTGATTTCTATCAATCAAAAAAAACTCATAAAAAGGACGGTTTTATTGATAATTCTGAGCTTTTATCTGTGAAAAAAAGCCAATTTGAGAATGATTTAAGAGCACAATCGATTTAGGAACTAATTATCCTTCTCAATATCAGAGGTTTTGAACCTCGTTAGACCCTTAATAGAATTAAGTTGTTCTGAAACTGCATTTTCATCTCCTGCAACAACCAATTTATAGATATCTGGCGTCCAATACTTTTTGATCGATTTTTGAACATCTTCCATTTTTACATTGGCCAGATCGTTCAGATAATTCTTTCGCTTATTAAAATCGTATAATAAAGGATCATAAACCGCCGAAATTGCTGAAGGCATCTCGGAACTTATCAATCGTATTTTCAATGCGGTTATTGCTTTGTCAAAATCTTCCTTGGTGAATTTTGCTTGCGCAAAATCTGCAAGGGTTTTATCAAAGAGATTAATTGTATTTAACATTTCATTGCTGCGCACCGAGCAACTGATAGTTAAAAGATTTGAGAATTGTGATGCTGCATGTCCTGCACCAATCGAATATGTTTTCCCGCCTTTTTCACGGATCTCGGAAAAAAGAACAACATTAAAAATATTATTCGCTACACGGAATGCTAAAAGATCTTTGTCTTTTAACGAAGGCGCAGTTTTATTCCACTGCAAAGCACATTGTGTTGCAGAAGTGCGATTAATAAAAGCGATCTCTTTCTTTTTAATTTGCGGCATATCTAATGAAACTCCGTTCACTTCACCATAAGTAGATTGCCATGCACCAAAATATTTTTCGACAATAGTTTTTACATCAGCATTATTGAAATTACCACAGATAACTATAGAGGAATTTTTCGGTGTGTAATTGAAATCGTGAAACTCTTTTATTTTTTCGGGAGTAATTAATTTTAATTGCGCTTTATAATAATTACGTCCTAATGGATTTGAGGTGCCGTAAACGAACAGATTCATAAAAACATCGGCTAAATTGCCTACATCCATTTTCGTTGGTGAATTATAATCAATGTATTGTGAAACCATTAACTCCAACTTTTCTTTTTTGAAACCCGGATGCAAAATTGCAGAGCTGAACAGATCCATTCCTTGATCAAAATCTTTTGTAAGAAAATTGGCTGTAATTGCAGTGTTATCTTTATTTACATCATGATTCAGGTCACCGCCTAATTTAAATGCGATATTATTTTGTTGTTCTTCCGTATATTTTGTGTTTCCCTGCAATAATAATTTAGCTGTGATCTCGCCATAACCTTGTTGACCGGGAGCTTCATTTTTTTCTCCTGTATTAATTACGAAACGAACATTCACCGCAGGAATTTTTCCGTATTGCATTAAATATATTTTCACACCATTCTTTAAAGTGTAAGTCTCCAATGCTGGAACATCCTGCGCAAAGATCACCGATGTGATCAAACTGTATGCTATTAAAATAAATTTCTTCATAGTTACTCCATTACAGGTTTAATGTTAATCGACTTTAATTTCTCCGGATTAAAATAAGTTTGTGCGATTGCTTTCAGATCCTCACCTTTTATTTTTTTATACGTAACTAATTTTGCATCGTATTCGTTGTAGTCGTGATAATAATATTCTGCAAAACCCAATTCAAAAGCAATATTTGAGTTTGAATATTTTCCAAATGTACTTTGTGCTTCCAGGCTTTTTATATAATTATCAATTAACTCCTGGTCCATGCCTTCTGTTATCACATCATTAATTTCTTTAGAAATAATTTTCTTCACTTTAGCATTTCCCATAGCCGCTTGCATCACCACGTCATAATTCGCGTAATTATTATACAAACGCGAATCATCCACATTCGATGCGATCTGATAAGCTAAATTTCCATTCATAACTATGTTTGTATTCAGAATAGAATTAGGATTAGAAAACATTAATTCAGAAAATAAATTAAACGCGTAATAATCTGTATGTCCGAACGCAGGCGCAGGTACCATGTAAGAATAAATTTGTACCGGGAAATCAATATTCATTTCTTCCAGATCCATGTTATAAGTAAAAATATCCGGTTCTTGTTTTTTTGCGTTAGGAGGTAATTGCTTTTTTATTACGCCAAAATACTTTTTAGCATAAGCGAAAACATCCTCTGCTTTTACATTCCCTGTAACAACTATAAAAGCATTGTTCGGACTGTAATACTTATCAAAGAAATCCTGACAATTTTTTGTTGTGAATGCAGTTATTTCAGGCAAGAAACCAATTACATCAACTTGATAAGGGTGATCTTTCGGATACAAATGTTTGTAACGTTCTGCAGACATGCGTTGATACCAATTGTTTTCACCTAAGCGTAATTCCTCACCTACAACTTGTCGTTCAGTATCCAAAACTTTCTGATCTAGAATTAAATTCGCCATACGATCGGCTTCCATTTCAAAAACTTTCTCCACATGTTGAGACTGTACTTCTTCGTGATAAACAGTTCTGTCGAATGTGGTATATGCATTTACATTTCCGCCCATTTTGTCAATGAGTTTTATATAAATATCGCCTTCCCCATTAAAATTCTTTGACCCACGGAACATCATGTGTTCAAACATGTGCGCCATACCACGAACGCCGGACCACTCATCTTTACTTCCTACACGATACCAAACTTCAACCTGCGCCATTTGGTTTGTATTCTTTTCGCACACAATTACTTTCAAACCGTTATCCAATACAGTGGATTTAATTGGATACTCTATAGCTTTGGCATTTAATACCAGCAAACTAAAACACATTAACACTAATTTATTTTTCATCTTCTATTATTTAAATATAGTGAAGTGATCTTTGATCTACTTCACTAAAATTCGGCTTCAATACCAATTAAAAAGCCCTGATTAAATTTACCGTACGGACCGTAAGCTAAAACATAATCAAATCGTATTATTTGCAATATTTTTTCGATGCCAAAATTGATCTCGTAATACTGGTCCATTTTATCATTGAACAAAACGTGTGCACCAACAACTTCTTTTATTTTTGTTTTCTTCAAGAGAGGGATTTTATTAAAGATAAATCCATTGAAATGATGTTCTGCATGCGCTTCTGCAAACCATAATTTAGTACTATAAGTATAATATGGCAATAATTTAAACGAGCCCAAATAATTTTGATTGGCAATTACAGTTTGATTACCGTTAAAATGTTTGTAGTCCATGAAGTACATGGTTTTGTTATTTAGAAAATAACCGGCCATAGCTCTGTAAGAAAATGTTCCAAATAAACCCAAGTGAACGTTATCATCCATTTGCATAGATACTAAGTCATAATTTGCATCACTTGCTTTAAGCGGAATTGCTTTTTTGTATCCAATATTAACGCGCGGATATTTTGAGCCCGAAATTATTTTACGGTTGGGAACAGTATAATATTTTTGTTTGAAACGAATACGGAACATCACATCAACTACCAATGCACTATTTAATCTGAATGTTGAATCATCTGTTCTAATATGCAAAGGGTCATTACTTGTAAATAATTTATTTCTGTCATCAATAACAAGTTTATCACTCGTATTTTTAAGTGGTGATCTTTCTGCGTATTCAACAGACCCATAAAAATATAAACCATTAATTAATTCACGACGGAAATACAGTTGCAGCGCTGTCTTCCTATACAGCTTCATAAAATTATCATTTACGTACAACGAGTAAATACTATTCATGGATTCAGAAATAACATTATTGCCGCTGAAT
>JANYCL010000119.1 GCA_025360355.1 Sphingobacteriaceae bacterium | reverse complement strand
TTCGTTGGTAAGTGCGACAGCATTTCCATTTGGATGATTTATTTTTTTAGAAATTTCCTGTGCTTGTTTACATAACTCAATAGCACGGAAAGTATCTGCATTGCGGATCTCAAAAGCAAGCTGATTAAGATCATCAACTTTCTTTTTGTCGTTTGTTGAATTTTTAACAGCGAGTTCGAGTTCCGTTATTTTTTCAGTTGTCATTCGTGATTTTAACTAACTAAATGTACAAATAAAATGCGGATTACAAGCCTTCGCAGACGGAGGATCTGCGTTAACACACAAATTGGATCAATTGTTTAACCCTTTCTTTTTAGCATGTAAATTCTTATTAAAAGAATTAGAAAAACGAGGTATAAAAGTCCTGAAACGAGAGACGCGAACTCCGGTATTATTCCTGCCATTTCATCGTATTTGGCGTTTCCGGCTTTGGTACACATTCCCCAATAAGCAAAAGCTCCGAGAGCTGATGCGAGAACGAAGATAAATATTGCTGATTTTTTCATATTAATTTATTCTTTTCCAAATATCCCATTCACCGCCGGCGTAATTGTTTTGTATCGTGTTTTTATCAATGAGAAACTTAGTGCTTAACATACTACCAATAAATTTATCGATCATGTATAATGCTTCAGGGTTAGCTTTAAGTACAACGGAATCAACATCCTGCTTGTCAATTTTTATTTCAAGTGTTGATCCGGAATTAACATCATTTTCAGTATCGTCAACACTTCCTTTTACTGTTGTATTAAAGAATGCAATTTTTTCTTTCGCCTTGGTAAAAAATTTAACGGTATAATTTCCGTAAACAGAATCACCGTTTTGTATTAATTCTATTAAATGGTCACAATAAAATTCTCTGTAACGGGTAACGCGTAATTTATAAGTTCCGGTATAATCAACTAGTGGCGCTTTTTGTGTTGTGTCTACCGGAATAGAATCAGCAATTATGGAAGGAGGAATGCTGTCCTTTTTTAAAAGAGTTTGCTCCGTAATTTTGTTTTCATCAGGATTGCTGCAATTTGTTATTGCAGCAACTAAAAAAAAGAAACATGTATATTTAAGAAATTTCATTTACTTAAATGTACGAATAAAAACGCAGCCGGCAAAGCCGGAGTGAATTCATGCGAACTGAGTTAGACCTTTTTGTTCTTGTTAATTATCTTTTCAATGTATTTTTCAGTTGGCATTAAAGAAGACTGAATGCGTTTTGCATACCGGATACTGCTAATGATGTCGTTGTTCTTTTCCTCAATGATTTTTTTTTGTTTCATGATCTCAAGATTGGCATTGTTTAGTTCCTGATAGGTTTGCGCATTATTTAATGCTGTGGCCATGAAAGGAGAAAGAAATCTTAATAATTCAATATGCGATTCGGAATATGCATTTTTAAGTTCGCTTTGAACAGAGAACAAACCTATTAATTTGTTTTTTACAAACAAGGGAATCATTACTACAGATTCACACCAAAGATCTTCTTTTCCATGCAATTGAGGTTTACCCGGAAGATAATTCACGTAATCTTTTTCCATTTCTAATATTACGATCTCGGTTTTTGTTCTGATAGTATGGGCTGTGAGACTGGTTGAATTTTTTATTGAGGTTGAGAACTCTTCTTTTACTTCCTTTCCCAGTTTAACACAATATTCGATCGATACTGTTGAATCGCGCTCATTATATGAACTTATGATGAAAAAGGAAATCTCCATTAAACTGCTGATGTTCTTGTAAACAAGCGCCATCACTTTCTGCAGGTCAAGCGTTGAATTGATCTCCTGGCTTAACTTCGTAAGGATGTCGAGTTTTTGAATTAACTCCTCAGTTTCTTTGTCGGGCATAATTATTAAATGTACAAATAAATGCAGGGATTGCAAATGCTAATACCTGAACGAGAGGACATTTATTTCAACTCTGCGGTTTTGTTCTTGTTCAGATTCGCTTATTGCGTCGGGGTATAGCATTTTTGTGTTACTGTAACCCATTGAAGAAACACGGTCCTTGTCAATTCCTTTTTCCAATAAATAATTCATTACAGTTTTAGCTCTCTCCTCAGATAACCATTGATTGACCTGATCGCGGTTTTTGAATTCTAACGGATAACCTTTTGTGGAAAGACGATCGGCTGGTTTTTTTGGATTGGGCCAACTATTGGGATGATTCACATGACCTTCGACACGGATGATCAGACTTTTGTTTTTCTTCATTAATTTATAAAGCGCTTGCAGCGAGGGAAGTGATGCAGTAATAAGCTGCGAAGTGTCTCCGTAAAAATTAAGATTTTGTAAGATATATTTTTTACCACCTTTCAGCTCCGGTAAAATGGTCTTTAAATTTCTGAAAGGATATTTTGGTTGCGAATAATTTATTTTATTGGTAGAAATAAACGAAAAATCATTGTAATATGTTAAATAGTAATCTTCTTTTTTATTGAGAATAGTTTTTATCTCATACTTTCCTTTTGCATCGCTTGTTGTGGTTAGTAATTCATTCCCGTTCTCATCAGAGAGCGTGATCTCTGCGACGATAGGTTTTCCGTCATCATCTGTAACAATTCCTGTTATGGTAACTTCTTTTTCATAGGGTGATAATTTTTTGATAGGAATTACGCTATCCTTTACGACAGGTTTTACTATTTCTTTCGCTTTAATGGTGAGTTCTATTTCCACGCGGCGGTTCAATGCTTTTTGGGGTTCATTTTTACTTGTGTTAAGGAGTTTTCTTTTACCTAAAGCTTTAATTTCAATTATAGACTCAAGATAGTTTTTAGAAAGCAAATATGTTTTCACTTCATTTACTCTCTTATTAGAGAGTGCATCATTATATTCATCATTGCCGTCGTAATCTGTATGACCTTGAAGGGAGATTCCCTGAATGTTTTTATTATTAGTAAAACTATCGATTCTGGTTTTTGAAGTATTGTCCAGATCGAATTTGTCCGACTTAAAATAAACAGAAAGTCTTTCTGTTGTTTGGCTTAGACAGTTTAAGGACAGAAAAATGAATAGAAGTATGTTTTTCATTTAATTAAATATACAAATAAAAACACAGATTGCAATTCAACAAAAAACCCCATCCGTTAGAATGGGGTTTATGTTTTATGAGAGTGTTTGCTTCGAAAGATCCTGAAACAAGTCAGGATGACCGTGAGTGTTACGATGTCATGCTGAACGCTGTAAGCGCTGATCAGCATCTCTTTCTGCGTCATTCAGATTCTGAATGACAGGCAGAAAGCTACATCATGCCACCCATACTGCCCATATCAGGACCGGCTGGCATTCCTGCTTTTTCTTCTTTCTTCTCTGCTAATACGCAATCAGTAGTTAATAACATACCTGCTACTGATGCTGCGTTCTCTAATGCTACGCGGGCTACTTTAGTAGGGTCAATAACTCCTGCTTTAAATAAATTTTCAAAATTCTCAGTGCGTGCATTGAAACCGAAGTCGTCTTTTCCTTCTTTTACTTTTTGTACAACAATGCTTCCTTCAATACCACAATTCGCACAAATTTGGCGTAATGGTTCTTCCAAGCTGCGTTTTACAATTTGCATTCCTGTTGTTTCATCTTCGTTAGCACCTTTTAATTTTTCTAAAGCTGCGATCGCACGGATGTAAGC
>JANYCL010000117.1 GCA_025360355.1 Sphingobacteriaceae bacterium | reverse complement strand
TAACCGTTCCAAATTAATTATAACCATTCTGTTTGGTTATATTATGCTGCAGTTTTTGTGGTGGGAAGTTTTATTGGTGCGGCAAACAACTCAAATTACCAACGAGGAACAAAAACTTGCTGAGATCACATCAACGGATCCTGTGAGTTTGGAAAAACAAATTTCGGAACTGCACATAAAAAAGCAAAACAAGATCTATATGATCGTTGGGGAAGGAACTGTGTTTTTGTTATTATTACTTTACGCATTTTACCGGATAAGAAAAGCTTCTAACAAAGAAACAGAATTAGTAAATCAACAAAAGAACTTTTTATTGAGTGTTACACACGAATTAAAAACACCAATAGCCGCAACAAAATTACAACTCCAGACTTTATTAAAACATAAACAACTGGATGCCGAACAACAAAAACAATTATTAACAAGTGCTGTAAATGAAACCAATCGTTTGAACCGTTTAATTGAAGATGTGTTGTTGGCCAATAGTGCGGATAAAGAATTAATGGTGACCAAAGAAAGCGTGAACTTAAGTGATCTAACCGAACAAACTTTAACGACTTATTTTTCCGACAAAAGACAAAACGGTATTTTAAAAACAGAAATAGAAGAAGGAATAATTAATGTGGCAGATAAATTATTATTTCCATCAGTAATAATTAACCTGATTGAAAATGCTTTTAAATATTCGGTGGAAAAATCAACCGTGACCGTTTCATTAAAGAACCGCGATGGAAAAATTAATTTTACCGTGAGTGATCTGGGCTTCGGGATTCCTGCAAAAGAAAAAGAAAAAATATTTGAAAAATTTTACCGTGTAGGAAATGAGGAAACGCGCAAAGCAAAAGGCACAGGCCTTGGTTTATATATTGTAAAAAGAATAGTGAAAGCACACAACGGAAAAATTGAAATAACAGATAATAAACCTAACGGAAGTGTTTTTACAGTCACCATATAAAGTTTCTTGTTACTGGTTTCTGGTTTCAAGTTTCTTGTTACTGGTTGCTAGTTGTTCAAATAATAGTCGGGAAGCAACTACTGTAACTGTTCCGGTAAGTGATGTAAAGAGCTCCTCTTTAAAATATGCCAAGCGTTTTAATTCTTCTTTAGGTTCAGGTCATAAAACCTTGTATTTATTCGGTGACCGCGAAAGTAATGACACTACTGCCACTTTTATTTTGTATCCAAAAACACAAGCGAAGCCGAACTTAGGAAATAATGTTTTTTATGTCGCGACACCTGTAAATAATATTGCCTGTATGAGTTCGGTTTACGCGGCCATGCTCACAAAATTGAATTTGCAGAATAAAATTGTCGCAGTTGATAATGTCGATTATTACAATAATAAATTCATCATTGATGGAGTTGCTTCTCAAAAAATAAAAGAGATCGGTAAGAGTCCGCAAATTAGTGTGGAGCAAACTTTAGTGTTGAAACCGGAACTATTATTAATGTTCGGCATGGGAAATCCAAAAAAAGATGTTGATGAAAGAATTCTAAATTCAGGAATCCCTGTTGCAATTACTTTGGATCATTTAGAAGAACATCCTCTTGCAAGAGCTGAATGGATAAAATTTATTGCAGCTTTTTTTGACAAAGAAAAAGAAGCAGATTCTTTATTCAATATCACGGAACAAAATTATTTAGAATTAAAAAAAATGGCAGATACTGTAAAGTATAAACCAAAAGTCCTTACAGAAATAAAATACGCCGATGCATGGCATGTTCCCGGTGGAAATAGTTTCATGGCACATATTTTAAAAGATGCGGGAGCGGATTATATCTGGAAGAACGAAAATAAATTTGGGAGCATTGCTTTAAATTTTGAGGAAGTATATCTTAAAGCCAAAGATGCAGACTTCTGGCTAAACTTTTTTATCAATGTAAATTCTAAAAAAGATCTGTTGTCGTTTGACGAACGCTATAATTTATTCAAGCCATATAAGACTGGGACTCTTTATAACAACACAAAACGCAGCAATGCTAAAGGTTACAGCGATTATTATGAGACGGGCATGTGTAATCCTGATGAATTATTAAAAGACTTCATTAAAATATTTCATTCTCATTTGTTGCCCGCGCATCAATTGAAATATTATAAAAAGATTGAGTAAAATTTAGTAAATTTGTTAAACAAAAAGAAAGTATTATGAGAACAACTGTAATTGAAAAGGAATTGAGCGCATATTTACCATTGTTATCAAAGGAACAGCAAGATCTGGTTCTGAAAATGGTAAAGAGCATTTTGCATATTGACGACAACACAAAAAGAATATCTATTGAGCAATATAATGCGGAGATTGAAAGTGCAGTAAGGGAAATAAATGCCGGCAAATTTGTTAGCCACGAAGAAGTTATAAAACAAAGTAAAAAATGGTTAAAAAGAAAATGAAAGTGGTTTGGAGCAAATCAGCTTCAAAGCATTTTCTTGAAATACTTGAGTATCTTTCGCTTCAATCTCAACCCGCCGCAAATATTATCGGTAATGCTATTTTAAATGAAATTGAGTTCGTGACAAAATTACCTTTATCTAATCCAGAGGATAGGTTTAAAAAAAAGAATGATGGAAATTATAGAGCATGCGTAGCGTATAGTTACCGGATATCATACCGTATTAACGGAAACGAAATTCTAATATTGAGAATAAGACATACAAGCCGAGAACCTTTAGAATTTTGAGCAGATCTAAATTTATATTGAATTGCCTCGTGCTTTTAGTAGTGCTTATAATTCTACTATTCATCAATTTATTTTTCGGTACAATTTCTATTTCGTTCTCAGATCTTAAAGAAGGAATTGCTTCTGATATTTTTTATAACATCCGCGTTCCGAAAACAATTACGGCTATTTTAGCAGGGGGAAGTTTAGCGATCGCTGGTTTGCTGATGCAAACTTTATTCCGTAATCCTTTGGCTGGTCCTTATGTTTTAGGTGTAAGCAGTGGGGCAGGATTGTTTGTTGCAATTGCCATGATCTTGTTTGGCGGCGTAAGTAATTATTTTGTGGGGAAGTCTTTGATCAGTATTTCAGCAATTACAGGTTCAGTATTAATTATGAGTTTGGTTTTATTTATTTCAAAACGCAGCAGAAGTAATACAACGGTTTTGTTAGTAGGAATAATGCTTTCGCAAATCCTTGGAGCGTTTCAGGGATTGATCGAGTATATGTCGAACCCCGCGGCTTTAAAAAGTTTTGTGGTGTGGGGAATGGGATCGGTGAGTAATACTTCTAATAAAGATATTTTTATTTTATTGCCGGTGTGCTTGATCTTTTGTTTGGGGACTTTATTTCTCTCAAAACCACTGAACGCAATTTTATTGAATGAAACTTACGCGCAGAATTTAGGCATCAATGTAAACCGTTTGCGTTTGGTTATTATTTT
>JANYCL010000095.1 GCA_025360355.1 Sphingobacteriaceae bacterium | reverse complement strand
CTTTCGTTATTTTATACGCTATTTTTTTACTTCCGTTTTCATTCGAAATATTCAGAAGGTAAATGCCTGCCTGATAATTTTCAAAAGAATAAACGGTTTCATTGTTTAGTGTATTATTTAATTTTTCCGAAAGTAATTTCTTCCCCTGCATGTCAAAGATCTCAACGTTTGCTTTTTCAAAACCCGGGTTTTTAAAACTTACTGTCAGATTACTTGAAACAGGATTAGGATAGACTGCAATTTGAGAATGCAGATCAATAGTGGGAACCAAAGATGCAACGCCTAATTTTGGCTGTTGGAATCCCTGCGTAATATAGTTTGAAGTTATGCTATAGGTTTCAGTAGATATTTCCCCAATGGTCCATGATAGAGAACCTGACGCAGAAGTATTGAAACCACCCTGACTGGCCACCACATTCGGTGTAACTGTTTGAGAAAAGATTGAACCGCCTATGCAAATCAAACATAAGATGGTATGTTTTAAATATTTTTTCATTTATTTTAAATTTAAAAATTAATCAACTTTATTTACTGTATATTCAATTACAACACCGCTTAAAACAAGACTTGAGTTATTTTCGTATGTTTCAAATCTAACACTATAAGCATTCACTGCATTATTTACTAAATGTGACATAGGAAATGAATACGGGGTTACTGCGCTTGCCGTGCTTGCAGGCGTTATAGCATATAGACTTATAATACCTGTTGTCATGTTCACGCCCAATAATGCTACAGCTCCTGCATAGGTAGCATCAGTGTCTGCAATATACCCTGTGATTTTAGTAACAGTAGCACCATTCGGTAAATTAACCGGCGCTAATAGAACAGCTGAGTTTGTAAAAGTTCCACCGTATGTAGTGACATTTGTACCAGCTGAATTTAGATTTCTGTAGTAGGTAGAATTAGCTCCAAGATCATTAAATGCACTCGGAGAAATATTCATGGTGTAAGTTTTAGGAGTACTAAAACTATAATTTTGTGTATTAGAAGTTTCAAAACCTGCAGAAGAATAAGTATTACCCTGAACTTCGAAAGTATGCGTTGGTGTAGTTGTATTGATACCAACATTACCTCCGTTATTAAAAAGATTACTGCTATTAGTTACCCAACTGCTGCCGTTCCAGTAAATAGTATTTCCGGCTGCTGTTCCATTAGGAATAGTGCCCGGAGCATATAATGCATAAGGAACGCTTAATAATTGAGAGGTGCCCATGTTTTGATAACCTGTACCGAAGTCAACTTCTTGTTGCAAATACTTTGGACTTCCGCCCCAGTTAACCGCCGAAAAAGTACCGCTTGTAACCGAGCCTGATCCTAAATTAATTGAGAACAATCCAAAGCTGTTGGTTGTTACCGCCTGTGTTTCCTGGTAAACAACAGTGCCTGTAGGTGTATTATCGTGAATTGTTGCACGAACCGTTAAGGCTGCGTTAGATAATTCTGCGCCTGAAGAATTTCTTGCCACTCCCTGATATTTAAACGCCTGAGGAGATTGTGCAAGTGCTGCATAAGCCGCAAATGCAAAAAATAATGTTGAGAAGATTTTTTTCATGATTTCTTTTTTTAAGTTTATGTTTAGTTAATAATTATGGGACAAAACTATATGTCCCTTGGATGATTGTAAATAGTTACATTTTTCTATTTTAGTAGTTAGTAATGCCTATTTTTGTTTAAAACCAACCATTTTGTGCTGTATTTTTAATAGTATGGCACTCTGAAACAGACAAGTTTTATCTTTAAATGATTTTTAAAAAAATATTCCGAGTTGCAGTTATTTTATGGATAACTACTTTTTTTATGGCGTCCCTACTATTAAAGGCGCAAGAAACGAAACCTACTTCAGCAAACCCGGCTGATGTATATTGTCAATTGGCAAAACAAACATTAGATAATACCCCCGGCAAAGCACTTCAATATGCCAAAAAAGGATTGGAATTATCACATTCTGTTTTCAGTGTTGAAACAAAAGCACTTTATCTTATTGGTACGGCCTTTAAACGATTAGGTAATTTAGACTCTTCTTTATTTTATTATAATTTATGTCACGAGGGCAGAATAAAACATAACAGCTCGCCTGCCTTAATAGCGGAGATACTTAACGGCATCGGCATCCTTCATTCACAAAGAGGAAATATGGATTCCGCGCTGTCTTTCTTTATGAGAGTAGAAAAAATAAATGAAGATATTGGTGATTCCGCAGGTATTGGCAAAACCCTAAATAATATTGCAAATGTTTACGGAGCAATTTCAAAAAGTGATAAAGCACTTGAATATTACAAACGCTCACAAATAATAAAAGAAAGGCTTGGCGATGAAGCGTCTCTTAATACGAACCGTTTAAATATTGCGACAATTTATATTAACTACAATAAATTCGATACTGCACAAAGTTATCTTGATGCAGCCCTTGCATCTACAATAAAATTAGGGCTCAAACCTGACCTCGCTTACATTTATAACCGTTTAGGATATCTTAATTTTCAAAAAGGCGATTACAAAAACAGTATTGATTTCCATCAAAAAGCGCTGGATATAAGTCTAGAATTGGGAGATGAATTTCAGATAGCCGGAGAACAGTTAGAATTAGCCTATGCCTACACTGAAATGAAAGATCACGGATTGGCAATAAAATACGCGAAGGATGCCCTGGCTTACGCAAAAAAACAGAACGTAGTGACCATGACCGTTGAGCTTTATGAAATTCTGGCAAATAATTCGGTTTTATCCAATGATTATAAAAGTGCTTATGAATACATAACCGTGCATGAAAAATATTACGACAAATTGATCAACCAAAATACCGCGGATAAAATAACAGAATTAGAACAAAAATTTGAAGTCTCCAAAAAAGAAAAAAAATTAAATGAATTAAATATTGAGAAGATAAATCGTGAAATTGAATTATACAAGAAAAAGGCTCAAATAAATTATATCCTTATAATCAGCGCCGTTATTGTTTTCCTATTGTCTTTTTTCTATTACCGTTACAGCTTAAAGCAAAAAAATCTCCGCTTGCAAAAGGAAGCTGAATTAAATCTTGAACGGATCAGCGCTATCGAAGAAAAAAGAATAACAAGAGAAAAACAACAAAACGAATTACTCAATGTGATCATTAATGTTCAGGAAGAGGAACGGAGAAAAATAGCTGTTGACATTCACGACGGACTCGGACAATTGTTGAGTGGAATAAAAATGAAACTTCAGTCAGCAATGAATGAGAATGGTGTTTCTGAAAAAGAAAAACAATTGCTTAAAAATCTACTGGAGCTGAATGATGATTCGATAACTGAATCCAAAAACATTGCTTCCGATCTTTTACCTTATAACATTAAGGATTTCGGATTAGTCACAGCTATCAAAAATTTATGCTACAAAAACAACCAGCTCAATATTAGCAAAGTCAATTTTTATTCGAACGATGTGCCCCGAAAATTACCGGGTGAACTCGAAATCACAATCTACCGCATTACCCAGGAACTTGTGAACAATGCTTTAAAGCACGCGAAAGCCACAGAAATATTTGTTCAATTATTTTACAGGGAAAATAAATTAATACTTCAGGTTGAAGATAATGGAATTGGTTATTCGCAAAGCGAAGCTGAAAAAAAAGCAAACTCCATGGGTTTAAAAAATATTAATATACGCGTAAAACTTTTATCAGGTCATTTAGAAATTGATTCGGTGGAAGGGCAAGGCACAACAACTTCAGTTGAATTTTCAATTTAATAAAATGATAAAAATAATAATAGCCGACGATCACTCCATTATCAGAGATGGATTAAAAGCCTTACTAAAGGAGGAAAAAAACATAGAGATCATTGGTGAAGCCGCTAATGGTCTTGAAGTAATTGAGATCTTAAAGAAGGATAAGACGGATATCGTGATCATGGATATTAACATGCCTAAATGCAACGGACTAGAGGCAACAAAATTAATCACTACAAATTTTCCGGAAGTAAAAGTAATTGCTCTTACTATGAATGATCAGAGTGATTCTGTGAAGAGCATGGTAGAAGCGGGCGTTTGGGGTTATTTGTTTAAGGACTCGAGTAAACATGAATTCATTCAAGCCATTGAAACGGTAGCCGAGGGAAGGAAATATTTCAACAATAAAGTGTTCGACATGTTGTTAATGAATTCTGAGAACAGTAAACAGGAAGAAAATTCAGAAACAAACATACTCACCATTCGCGAAAAAGAAGTTCTGAAACTGATCGCTGAAGAATACAGCAGTCAGGAAATTGCTGATAAATTATTTCTTAGTATTAAAACAGTGAATGCGCACCGTAGAAATCTCATTCAGAAATTAGACGCTAAAAATACCGCTGCCCTGGTACGCTACGCTTTAAAACACGGATTGATAAAATTAGATGAAAAATGATCTACTGAAGCAAAATTGCTAAAAACAAGTTAAACTATTAAAAACTGTTTCGGCGTATTTAATTTGTTTTGCATCGCCGGGAACATAAGCAACGATAATTTTAATAGCGGTATTTCCTTTTAACATTGAGTAATTTTCGAAGGCCCTCAAAGTTCCTTCTACTACGTAAGTTCCTTTCCTTACAAAAACACGGTAGCCGCGGATGTTCATATAAAAATTAGTTGAATCGGGCCTATGAGTTACCATATGACTTCCCATTTCTGTATTTACAATATAAGAAATATCTTTTTCAGATATTTTAAAATTATCATCCATTACAAAATGAGCTACAGTTACAGAAAAACCACCTTTTAGATCTGATTGGCAACATGACAAACTTTTTATATAGTTCATTAAATACGGCGGAATAATATTTACGTTGGTATCGATAGGCGCAGGTAAAATAACTTGAATTTCATCGGTAATATGATGTGTTCTCCATTTAGGCTCTTCCGTTAAATTGTCGCTTGAATTATTTTGAAAAAGAAAATATAGTGCAACAAGAATGATGATGACAACAAGGCCAACATATTTCCATTTTTCTGATGACTTTAAATTTTGTTCTTCCTCAATTTTATTTTGTGCCTCCTTTAATTCATGATTTCTTTCGTGTTCTAAAAATCCATCATGTTCTTTCTTTTTTTCCGGATCCAACAAAAACAAATAGGCGTCCCATTCTTTTGGCTTACGTGATCTTAATTCCTCATCACTTAAATTAATTCCGGGACTAAATTTTAATAACTCACTTTTGAATTCAGCAAAAGCAAATTCGATCTCATTTTGAGCTGAATTTTGTGAGATCTTTAAAAGTTCGTAATAGTTTAACATATAACATTACTAAGATAAGTGTGTTTACAATATGAAAAACAGAAAAAAAGATTAAAAATTTGTGAAAGAGAATGAACTCCAAACATGCTTAAGTGTACCGAAATTTTCCCTCTCCTTTGGGAGAAGGGAACTTGATCCCAAAATAATTCAGAGTAATTACTTTTTCCAGTTCATCAGATCTTTGCCAATATCTTTCCGGTAATATTTTTTATCGAATGTGATCTTCTCGGCAGTTTTAAAACTTTTGCTCACCGCATCCTGAATAGAATTTCCAAAAGAAGTAACTGCAAATACGCGTCCGCCTGCAGTTAGAACTTTATCTCCGTCTTGTTTAGTTCCTGAATGAAAAATGTGTGAGTCTGAATTATTTTCGATTCCTGTCACCACTTTATTTTTATCATAATCTTCAGGATAACCACCGGAAACAATTACAACTGTTGTAGCAGTTTCATTTACCACTTCAAAATTTTTTTTATCTAATGTTTGTGTTGCGACGCCTTCTAACAGATCTAAAAAATCACTTTTAATTCGTGGGATCACAACTTCGGTCTCCGGATCACCCATTCTGCAATTGTATTCTATTACTGAAGGTTCACCATTATCATTCATCAAACCAATAAAAATAAAACCGCGGTAATCAATGTTTTCTTTTCTTAATCCTGCGATCGTTGGCTTAACTACTTTCTCTTCTACCTTTTTAATAAAAGCTTCATCAGCAAACGGCACCGGACTCACTGCTCCCATTCCTCCTGTATTTAAACCTGTATCGCCCTCTCCTATTCTCTTATAATCTTTTGCAGCAGGTAAAATCTTGTAAGATTTTCCATCCGTTAAAACAAAAACAGATAATTCAATTCCATGCAAAAATTCTTCAATCACGACTGTTTCCGATGCTTCACCAAATTTTGCATCGAGCAACATATTCTCTAATTCTTTTTTTGCTTCATTGATATCATTAATAATTAACACACCTTTTCCGGCTGCTAATCCGCTTGCTTTTAAAACGAATGGTGGATTTAATGTTTCTAAAAATTTCTTTCCTTCATTTACATTCGCTTTTGTAAAACTTTGATACGCTGCAGTCGGCACACCATGCTTTATCATAAATTGCTTGCTGAAATCTTTGCTGCCTTCTAATTGTGCGCCGTCTTTTTTAGGACCTATCACAGGAATGTCTTTTAATACTTCATCCTGCAAAAAATAATCGTGTATGCCTTTTACTAATGGATCTTCAGGGCCAACCAAAACCATATCGATACCTTTTTCCCACACCAAAGTTTTTACTGCATCAAAATCAGTTGCGCTTATATTTACATTGGTGCCGCAAAGTGCAGTGCCTGCGTTGCCGGGAGCAATAAATAAATTTTCCAATTTTTTACTTTGCGCGATCTTCCATGCAAATGCATGTTCTCTTCCGCCCGATCCTAATATTAAAACATTCATAAATAAATTTGTGTAAAAATAAAAAATCCCGCTGTTTTGGAGCGGGATCTTGTAGAATTATTAATATCTTCTTCGGTGGAAGGTTGCATTACCTCTTCCGCGTTTTTTAGCTCTTTCGCGGTTGATGCGTGCTTGTAATCCATCTTTATATTTTTTGTTCTTTGTACGGTAGCGTGTAAATAAATGATGCTGTTCGCGGTTTTGTTTTTTACCCGGACGAGTTGGTTTGTAAACCCAGCCACCAGCAATTCTTTTTTTACCGGAAAACATTCTTGAAAATACACTTCCTTGTTTTTTTCCGCCATGAGCGAATGAACGTCCTTTGTGTCTGCCACCACCACCACGGTGCTGATTTTTGTGTTCTTTTTTACGACCTTGTGCAAGCACAGGAGTTGTAATACCAAAGGCACAAAGCAAAGTAAATATGAGAAGTAGTTTTTTCAAAACAGTTGTAAATACAATATTATTGAAATTATGTTACAATTTCCAGTATTTTTAGACGAAAAGCAAGCTTTGGGGGTTTAAATTTTAACATATAATTTTTAATAACCCCCGGTTTTAGCCTGTTTTTAGCTATACTTAAGGGTCAAAATACCAATGAAAACAGAAGCACTGGCGGTAGGAAATTTCTTAACTGAAAGCGAAAATAAGCTGGTGGTTGACGTGCGTTCACCTGTGGAATTTGCAAAAGGGCATATGCCCGGCGCCATCAATATTCCTCTTTTTGATGATATGGAAAGAGCGGAAATTGGTACTTTATATAAGGCAAAAGGCAAGGAAGAGGCTATTATGCGAGGCCTGGAAATTGTATCTCCAAAACTCACCGAATATATAAAACAGACTACAAATAAAACCCAAAATACGAGGGTGATGGTGTACTGTTTCAGAGGCGGAATGCGGAGTAATTCATTTGGCTGGCTCTTAAATACTGCAGGTTTACAAAGTCAGATCTTAGAAGGCGGTTATAAGGCTTACCGTAATCATGTTTTAAAACAATTTGAGCGACCTTATAAATTGATGCTTTTGGGAGGCGCAACAGGCTCCGGCAAGACCGAAATTTTAAAGAATTTAAAAGGCCAGGTTCCGTTTTTAGACCTTGAAGGTCTCGCTCATCACAAAGGTTCGGCTTTTGGCGGTATTGGTCAGGCTGCGCAATTACCTCAACAGTTATTTGAGAATAATTTCTATAATGATCTGAAATTAATTGATGCGTCAAAGTCATTTTTAGTTGAAGACGAATCGATGTCGATCGGTTACAATAAAATTCCCTATGCGTTTTGGTTACAAATGAAGCAAGCTCCAATTATAAAAATTAGGGTGCCGTTTGATCTGCGTGTAATTCGTTTAGTAAATGAATATGGAAAAGAAGATGTAGAAAAATTAAAACAAAGTGTAAAAAATATTTCGCAGCAATTAGGTCCAAATAATACAAAGGATTGTTTGCAATGGTTAGATGAAGGAAAGCTGGCTGATGTCGCTTCAATAACTTTAAAATATTACGATAAAGCTTACGAATACAATCACACCAAAAAAGATAAAAAAATAATTTTACAAGTTGAAACAGATACTGCTGATTCTGTTATAAATGCTGAGAAAGTAAAACGTATTTTTACAGAGTATGGAAAACATTAAACTCACACATTATAGTAAAGCATCGGGTTGCGGTTGTAAAATTGCGCCCGCTGTATTACAGGAAATTTTAAAAAGCGATCATGATTTTTTTTGCGAAGAATTATTGGTGGGAAATAAAACAAACGATGATGCTGCTGTTTATGATCTGGGCAGTGAGCAATGTTTAATAAGCACCACCGATTTTTTTATGCCTGTTGTGGATTCTCCTTTTGATTTCGGGAGAGTTGCGGCGACAAATGCAATTAGTGATGTATATGCCATGGGCGGAAAACCAATTATGGCAATTGCAATTTTAGGATGGCCCACCGAAAAATTAGGAACACAAAGCGCAAAAGAAGTTTTAGAAGGTGCCCGCAAAATTTGCGCACAAGCCGGAATTCCATTAGCAGGCGGACATAGCATTGAAAGTACTGAACCTATTTTTGGTTTAGCCGTGAATGGAATTGTAGAGAAGCAAAATTTAAAACAAAACAATACATTAAATGAAGGTGATAGTATTTATCTCACAAAATCATTGGGCACCGGCATATACAGCACAGCATTAAAACGCGGTGTGTTGAAAGAGGAAGATTATTCTGTATTGATAAATTCGATGACAGAATTAAATAGTTTAGGTTTTGAGTTAGGACAATTATCTTACGTGAGTGCGATCACAGACGTAACGGGTTTTGGGTTTTTAGGGCATTTACTGGAAATGTTCAGCGATAAAAATGTAACTGCTGTCGTCGAAAAAAATAAAATAAAAATATTTGAGAATTTAAATTTTTATACTGCACAATTTATTTTTCCGGATAATACAACACGCAATTTTAATGCTTATGAAAAAGAAGTAAGCGGAATGGTTGATCTGGATTTCATGAAGTATTGCGATCCTCAAACTTCAGGAGGATTATTGTTTACGGTTAATTCCCAAAATGGGGATGAGTTTGAAAAATGGCTGAAAGAAAAAAAATATTCTGCTGTTAAAGTTGGAAGCGTTTCAAAAAAGAAAGAAAAGAAAATTGAGTTTATTTAGAAATTACTCGTCATCTGCTCTTTCAATAACCAAACTCTTGCACACATAATGATTTATTGCATCTCTGAATGCTTTTTT
>JANYCL010000093.1 GCA_025360355.1 Sphingobacteriaceae bacterium | reverse complement strand
CATGAACAGGAATTTTAATGGAAGACTTTGTATGAAGTTCGTAGGAGTTTAGGATAACTGTTTTGTTTTCTCCCGGTGCTATTTCCTGATCGTTAATTGAAATTGATTTCATAGAAATTATTCGCCCGGTTTATTAAATTCATTACGTTCAACGTACTCAATTATTTTTCCTGCAATATCAATTCCGGTTGCGCCTTCAATTCCTTCTAATCCCGGTGATGAATTTACTTCCATTACCAACGGACCACGATCACTTTGTAACAGATCAACACCTGCAATTGCTAATCCTAATTTCTTGGCGGCTTTAATTGCTGTAGATCTTTCTTCAGCTGATAATGTTAGAACCGTGGCGCTTCCGCCTCTATGTAAATTACTTCTGAATTCGCCTTCTTTAGCCTGACGTTTCATGGCGCCAACAATTTGTCCGTCTACAACAAACACTCTTATATCTGCACCTTTTGATTCTTTAATGAATTCCTGAACTAAGATACTTGCGTTTAATTTTAAAAAAGCTTCGATAACCGATGTAGCTGCTTTTTGATTCTCTGCTAAGATAACTCCGATACCTTGAGTTCCCTCTAATAATTTCACAACGCAAGGTGCGCCGCCAATGGCTTCAATAACACTATCAATATCTTTATCTTTTGGTGAAGAAGCAAATGCTGTTTTTGGAATTCCTAAACCTGCGCGCGCTAAAATTTGCAAACTGCGTAATTTATCACGTGAACGAACAAGTGCTTGTGATTCAACAGCTGTAAATATTTTCATCATCTCGAACTGACGGACAACAGCTGTGCCATAAAAAGTTGCGGAAGCTCCTATACGTGGTATTACAGCGTTTACTCCTGTAACTTCTTTACCATTAAAATAAATATGCGGTCTGCCTTGCTCAATAACTAAAACGCATTTCATGTGATCGAGTAATAACATTTCATGACCGCGTTGTTCGCCCGCTTCGATCAAACGTTTGGTTGAATACAAATTACGGTTACGGGATAAGAGTGCTATTTTCATAACTTAAATATAATCATTTAATGTTTTATCTATTTGTTGTCCGCCGGTATGCAATTTATTTACATCGATAATGAATTTACCCTTTAACAATCTTCTACCAATTAAAACCGGATAACGCATGTTTTCACGATCGCTTAATGAAAGAGTTGTGCGGATATTTTTGTGTCCGATCCTTATCATCGTTTTGATAACATAACGCTCTTCCATTTCACCGAAAGAGTTTTTTATTTTCTTTTTACTGAACTCATTAAACTGGAGAATGTTTTCAGAGAACTCAGGGTGTAAATTATCAAATAATTTAAAACATAAGGTCTGCTCACCGTCAATTGTTTTTACATTGATATCAGAACAATGAATAGACGATGTATAAGCACCGGTATCTATTTTCGCTTCAACACGAAAAACCTTAAGCTCCGGAAAATCTACAAATTCCCGGCGGCCGATCAAACGGATTTTATTTTCAATTTTCTTCAATCTAAAATACTAATTACTTAAATTTCCACGAATAAAACAATCTGTGATAATCAGTGAAATCTGCGGCTTTAATTTACAAAAAACTTATTAAACCGCGATACATTTACTTCCTCATGTAATGGCTCGTTAAACTTAATATAATTTATCAGTTTTTGTGCAAAATATGGAGCCAACATAACGCCTTTTGTCCCCATTCCATTAAATATGTAAATATTTTCGTATTCAAGGTGCTTTCCTAAAACCGGACGGCGATCAATAACCGAAGGACGAACTCCAGCCTCTTGTTTAACAATTTTGAATTTACAATTAAGGATCTTTTTTAATTTGCTTTCCAGATCTTTTAATCCTCCATCGGAAACAATATCATTCAGGTCATCCCAGTTATAGGTGGCGCCGAATTTATAGATGTTATTCTGAAGTTGCATTAAAAAAGAATTTTTATTTATTACATCTGTTCCTATTTCCAATTCTGATGTTTCAATAGTTATAACCTCTCCTTTGGCTGGCTTTAAGGGAACGTAATTAAAGAATGGATTATTTTTAATGAGATATCCATCTGCAAAAATTATTTTTTTAGCTTTTATGTTTTTGTATGAGATCTTTTCAGAAATTTCTAATTCGGAATAATTAAACATTTCGCTTAATAGACTTCCGTTTTGAACCAAATAATCTTGTGTGACTTTTAAAAATTTATTTACATCCAGATTTCCTGATCTTAAAACATTTGAAGATCCGAATTCAGAAATATTAATTCCTTTGAAATTATTGGTGCTGTAGATATTTTTATCAAGATAATTTTGTAATTCACCATTTGCTTTCTTATTCCAGAGTTCAACTTCCTGTTGTTCTGAAAATAATTTTACAATATTCCTTTCAGTAATTAATTTGGTATTAAAATTTAGTTCAGCTTGTTTATAGAACCTCAACATTTCGGGTAACAATTCATCGATCATCCAGCTTTTTGTGAGCCGTTTAAAAACAATTGGATTCCAAATTCCCGATGCAACTTTTGAACAAGACGAAAGATCCGGTTTATCAATTACC
>JANYCL010000072.1 GCA_025360355.1 Sphingobacteriaceae bacterium | reverse complement strand
AAGTCTTTTTTATATTGTGCTGGGTCCCATTTTATTTGCCAATAAATTACATAGTCAGCTAAAGATGAAAGTCCAACGCTTACACGTCTTTGGTCTACGTTGTCTGGATCTTCTAAAGGTAGTACATAAAATGTCTGGGGTTTTGTTTTAGTATCTCTACCAATTTGACTTCCATAGATTTGTTTTTTGCCTTGTCCGAGTAAAACCCTGTCTTCAAGTAATGCTAAATCACTAGCAGATGCTTTCCCATTTTTAACAGCTTCTTTCATCATTGGTAAATATTTTTCTTGAGTCTTTTGGTCAGAATGTTGGATTACAAGAAATAAAGTGTTATTACCTTCTACACCTACAACGTCTGAACCAAGCCAACCATATTTGTCAATAATTGTTTTTACCTTAACAAGATTGATAGAATCTTTTTCTCTAACTATTTTCCATAATGATTGAGTTTCTTGAGATTCCCATCCATATTTATTTGATACAGATTCGACTTGAACCCTGTATTTTTGGTCGTCATTTTTTATAGAGTCTAATAGTGCGACTAATGGTTTATTTAAATTAGTTTCTGACTTGGTTATGTTTTGTTTTATTTTTTCCAGTAAAGGTTTCCAACGCACGTCATTATGAAGTGAGTTTAAGTCTGAATCAGTAGTTATATGGTTATAGTCGTTATAATATACAGAAACTAAATTGAGTTGAGAAAAAGCACTGTCTGCATAATTTGCCAATGCCCAAGAACAAGCTGCATTATAATGGTCGCTGCCTGACCCTGCATATTTAAATGCCAAAGAATATGTTAAGCCAGAATTTTTGTAGTCTTTTGTCGTATATAAAGAGTCGGCTTTTTTCGAAAGTCTTTGATATTCCCTTATGGCAAAGTCCCTTTGTCCACATAAAATGTTTGTCGCGGCAATGATGCTAAATATTAAGATGGTTTTTTTCATATTGTTTGTCGTTATAAAATGCGCGGTAACTAGCTTATGGGGGTGAATTTTTGGCTCCTATCCTTCCATTTTGGCAAGATGGGGGTGATTTTGTCACCCTTTTCGCTAAGTTAAATTTACTCATTTTATTATAATGTATCAAACGGAGAAACAATTTTTTGTATGCTTTTATTGCTTACATGAGTATAGATCTCAGTTGTTTTACTGCTGCTATGCCCTAATATTTCCTGTATATATCTCAGATCGGTCCCATTTTCTAATAAATGCGTTGCAAAACTGTGTCGCAGCCAATGCAAACTAACCGGTTTATTAATATTACTTTTTTCGAGAGCTTGTTTTAAAACATTAGCCAAACTTCTTTCATCGTATTGTCCTTTTCCATTTTGCCCTTCGAACAACCACTCTTTTGGCTGATAAGCTTTAAAATAATCCCTTAATAAGATCAAGATCTTTTCCGACAAAGGAGTTACGCGGTCTTTTCTTCCTTTTCCTTTTCTTATTATTACAAGCCCTCTCTTCGAATCAATGTCGTTTAATTTTAAATTCAACAATTCATTCCGTCTTAAACCACAACTGTAAATTAAACTGAGCATCGCTTTGTGTTTTATGTTGCCGTGGGCTTCTAAAATTAATTTCACTTCTTCCTTACTCAAAACATTTGGCAAAAGTTTTTCACGTTTCGGACGATGTACTAACTCAGGATCTAATTTTGAATGTTCAACAGTCCTGAAAAACAATTTTATCCCATTCACTACCTGATTCTGATGGGAAGCAGATAATTTATTTTTCAAAATATAATCATTGTTAAATACAATAAGATCTTCATTTGTTATTTCGTGAATTGGTTTACCGGAATAAAACCTCAAAAATATTTTCAGCGCATCAGTATAAGTACCAATTGTGCTTTCACTATAGCGCCGCGAGCGCATCCATTGCTTGAACGATCTTATTTTTTGTTCAGCGTATCCGTTCAGTTCTTTTAATTGTGTATTTGGTTTAAGCGGAATGGATTTCGGAACAGGAGTTTTTTCTTCCGCATAATTCACCTTTATCCCCTTTAGGGCAAAAAAATTAATAATAGCTACAGGCGCATCATTATTAAAAGGAACGTGCCAGGCTTTTTTGCTATTGCTCCATTTTACATCCTGTAAATTTTTTACAAAACTTATTGTTTCCTGATCATAAGGAAATTTTAAAAATAAATGCGCCTTATTCTCATAAAGCCCATACTGCATTTCAATTTGTGTTATCATATATTTCAGTTTGTTCTGCATCAAGTTCGATATTTTTCAGATCAATTATCCTGGTCCCGGAAAGATAATTACTTAAACGGTTGTTCAAATAAATTTTACCGTTACCCGATTTTAAATATTTTTCCCTACGCAAAGCGTCTTCGCGATCAAAGCCTGCTTCGAAGTAAATTAGTTTGAATGGCCTTCTCCAACACGTGGAAACGGATCGCCCTCCATTGTGTTCAGAAAGACGCCGCTTTAAATTAGTAGTAAAGCCCGTGTAAAACATTCTATCCATTTCACTTTGTAATACATATACGTAAAACATCATTTTCTTATAAAGATTTGTTTGACGTGGGACTTCCCAATAATGCTCATTTATTTATGAAAGATCTTTGCAACTCCAAAATAGCTTTTCTGGAAAGTCCAACGTCAGTGTTAATGATTAAAAAAATTAAATGAATTGGAAACGAATGCCAATTCTTCCCGGAATGAAAATCAAAGGTAGTCTGCGGGATAAACAATCCTTGCTACGAATTATAGCATTGTAAAAAATTTCGTAATTAAATTCGGAGGTGGGTTTTTCCTCTTCTTACACGAGCGAACGGTTCATTCTGTGAACAGTTTGAGGTTAAGCGTCGTAATCAACCACAACTTTATCGGTGAGAGGATGTGCCTGACAAGTGAGAATAAAACCGTCAGCAACTTCAGAATCAGTCAATGCAAAATTGGCATCCATTTTTACTTTGCCTTCTTTTACTTTCGCACGACAAGTACAACACACTGCACCTTTGCAACTGAATGGAGCATCAACCCCGGCATCAATTGCTGTATCTAAAATACTTGCGCCATCTGTATCAAGATCAAAATGTGTTTCAATACCGTATTGTATAACGGTAACCTGACTTTTTACATTTCCGCCGTTACCGCTTCCTTCAGCTTTTGCAACTGCTTCTGCTACCGCTGTAAAATATTCGATGTGAACTTTTTCTTTTGCTACTTTTAATCCTTCTAATATGTTTTTAATATTTTCCATTAATGGTCCGGGACCACAAATAAAATATTCGTCTGCTTTAGCTAAACCAAAATTTTCAATTAATGCTTTTGCTTTATCAGTTGTAATAATTCCTTTTTGCAGATCAGGAACAGAATTTTTTGGATTATCGAAAACGCTAACTAATTTAAAATGTTCTTTATTTTCGGATGCAATTTTTTCTAATTCACTTTTAAAAATCGTAGCTTCTTCATCACGGTTAGCATAAACTAAAGTAACGTTGCTTTGTTTCTCGATATGTAAAATGCTTTTTAAAATACTCATCATTGGAGTAATTCCACTTCCGCCTGCAAACAACACGTAATTTTTTTTGTTAGCACCTGATAATACCGAATGAAAATTTCCCATCGGCGTCATTACTTCAATTACATCACCAACTTTTAATTTTTGATTTATATAACCGGAAACTCTTCCGTCCTTAACTTCTTTTATTGCAACACGTAATTCTTTTTCGGTGTATGGATTGGTGCAAATGCTATAAGAACGACGAACTTCTTCGCCGTTAATTGTCATTTTTAAAGTAATGTATTGTCCTTGTTTATATTGATAAGGAATTTGCAACGTAGCAGGAACATCAAAAGCTACAGAAACTGCATCAGCTGTTTCGCGTTTTATGTCTTTAACTTTTAGGGGATTGAACTTGGTCATTTTAGAAAATAAGGCTCAAAAATACGGTATTTTGGGTGATTCGGCAAATGGCAATTAGTGGCAGAAAGCAGTGGCAGGAGGCAGTAAAAATGGTCAATTGTCTTTGTTTTTAGGGGAATAGGGGTTTCGCTTAGTAAAAAGCGCTTGTTTTGGGAGTATTTTTCATAATTTAGAGATACTAAAACTTACAAATATGAAGACTTTAATTAAAATTGGCAGCGCATTATCTCTAGTATTATTGATCAGCAGTTCTTGCAACAAGAACACGGCTTGCGGTGCGAGTGTAGTTTGTAAAGACGCAAATGGAGCACCTGTTAAGGGCGCTACTGTTTTATTATACGCTAACATTAAACCAAATGTTGATGGTGATGTAAAAGCGCAAGGTGTTACAGATGAAAACGGAAAAGTTTCTTTTGTTTTTAAATTACCTGCAATTTTTGATGTTAGGGCAACCGTAAATTCAAAAAAGGCAACAGGTATTATCAAATTAGAAGAAGGTAATACTGTACAACAAGATATTATTATTCAGTAATTTATTTTCGAAGAGGAAGTCATGGTGAGCTTGCCGAACCATGATATACGCACAAATAAATTTAGCACTGAGCTTGACGAAGCGCAGTTGAGCCCCTTCGTCAAGCTCAGGGGCTAGTTGTTTTGTTTGCATTACATGGTTCGGCAAGCTCACCATGACTCAAGATCCAAAAAAATTTCCCGAAATGTTTTTATTAGGATGACGAAGAATTATTTGTTTGAATTATCTATTGCTTTCACGGAATCTGTAAATTGAAGAAACAGTCTGTCTTTCTCTATCCTTACATTTTTTATCAAAGTATCATTATACGGAATGCATTTTTCTTCAAAAGCTTTGGTGCTATACGAGCAGAAACTATTTTCCCTAAAAAAATAAATAATATCACCGTTTACTTGAAAAGCATGAAGGTTTTTTAAACTTATTATTTTGGTGAATGTTCCGTACATGTCAAACACATAAATACCTATATCCGGACAATTTAAATATAAGTAGCTGCTGTGTTCGATCATAAAATCCGGTTTCAATTCGGCTTGTAATAATTGTTTCAGGTTTCCGGTTTTTGCAATTTGCTGCGAGTTTTCATTGAAACGCACTAATTCATTAGCCTGTTTATTATAGATCCAGAAACTGTTGTTAAATGAAGAGCAAACCAGATCTGTTTGTTCGTATCCCAAACTTTCTAAAGAAATAGGATCACCGTTCTGTGATAACTGACTATCTAAAAAAATTAATTGTTGAAAGTCTTTATAATATAATAATACTTTTAACGCATTGGTTGCATCAATAGTTGTTATGTTTCCATAACGTTTGTTGCTGTATTTTAAAAATAATTTTCCGCTTGAATTGTATTTTGATACTTCTTCGCCGTTAACTAAATAAGTATTGCAAATATTATCACATGTAAATTGAGTTAACTTTTGTTTAATGACGTACAGCGTTTTGCTGCCTGTTACTACGAACGCAAATCCGCCGATGCAGAGGACAAAAATTAAAATGTATTTTATATATTTTTTCACAATGCTGCTTTACTAATACTATCTACAAATTCCCTGCCATTATTCAGGCGTGGCACTTTGTATTGTCCGCCCAAGCGGTTATTTGATTTTAACCAATTGTAAAAACTTCCTTTCGGTAATAATTTAACAACAGGCGATTTTAAAATATAATCATTAAAACGCTTTGCCTCGTAATCAGAGTTTAATTGCTGAAGACAAGCGTCTAATTCGTTCACAAAATACTCAAAATTATCGGGCTCTTTTTCAAATTCAATTAACCATTCGTGCGAGCCGCTGTTCTCATTCATAAATATTGGCGCAACTGTATAGTCAGTTACCATAGCGTGAGTTTTTTCACAAGCTTTAAAAATGGCCTGATCTGTATTATGTACCATCACTTCTTCTCCAAAAGCATTAATAAAATGTTTGGTGCGTCCCGAAACAATAATGCGATACGGATTCGTATCCGTAAATTGAATGGTATCACCGATCTGATAACGCCATAAACCTGCATTTGTTGTAATTAGCATGGCGTAATTTACGCCTGTTTTAATTTCAGATAAGTTATAAACGCGCGGATTTTCCATTCCAACATCTTCTAAAGGAATAAATTCATAAAAGATACCATAATCCAACATCAATAACATATCGTTCCGTCCCGGCAGATCCTGAATGCCAAAAAAACCTTCCGATGCACTATAGAGTTGTATGTAATTTGTTTTTTCGTTATCGAACAATTGTTTAAACTGTTCTTTATAGGGAGTAAAACTTACACCCCCATGAAAATAAACTTCAAGGTTCGGCCACACCTCATGAATTGTTTTTGCGTTTTTTAATTGTAATACTTTTTTTATGAGCACTAACATC
>JANYCL010000069.1 GCA_025360355.1 Sphingobacteriaceae bacterium | reverse complement strand
GTTACTCTTACTTTAGCACAAAATACATTCACACAATATCAGGTAGAAAAACAATATTCTTACTACCACAGTTCTAGTAAATTCCCTCTTATAGTTATAAAGTACCAAACAACTACAACCGGAACGGTGATCGCTAAAAATATCAATATTGATGTTAATACGGCCGTTGTAGCCGGAATTACAACTAATCAGTTAAATGATGAGTTCTCTGTATTCCCAAATCCTGCTCACGAAACTATTAATGTAGCTTTAAATAACAACTCAAATCTACCAGTAAGTACCACGCTTACTAATATGCTTGGACAAGTTGTTATGACTGAAAACTTAGGTAATACTAACTTGATCCGCAGCAGCGTAAACGTTAACACTTTACCAAAAGGACTTTACTTCATGAATGTAAAAGTTGGAGAAAAGAACACCATTAAGAAGATCGTTATAGAGTAATAAATTCATTTTTTATTAAGATCCCCTTTGCAAAACATTGGGGATTTTTTTGTATATTTAATTAAATAAATTATCGTGAAAAAGGCTTTTACTCTCCTTCTATTCTTTTCAGTCAGTTTTTCGTTTAGTCAAACCACTAAATGCAAAACAGAATATGATGATGAACTAAACAAAGAGGTTTACGTAAATCTGGATGTTTATCCTGAGGTACTTGATGATAAATTTACGGAGACTGAATTCATTACTAAAAATTTTAAAACCCCCAACAAACCTTACGACCCGAAACAACACGTGAAATTTGCATGGATGGTAGAAACAAATGGTAACTGCACTTTTGCAAAACTAATTTTTCCTAGCGGGGATAAAGAAATGGAAGCCGAAGCAAAACGAATAGTTACTCTGCTGCCAATTTATACCCCGGGGAAATGCAGTGGACAAATTGTTCCTTGCAAAGTTGATTTTGAGTTTATAATCGGCACAAAGAAATGAGGACGATCTACGTTTAAATAATTTTAGTATATTTAAAAAGCTACACCTCCCATATTGTCCCAAAAACTAAAATATTTTTCTTTTGTCCTCGCCCTTTTTATTGGGTATTCAGATCTATTCGGACAAGATAAAACTTCACTTCTTGAGTTTCTTAAAACTGATAAAGACACCGTTAAAGTAAATCATCTTAACGCGCTTGCACTCGAGTTAATGAATAGTGATCCCGACACGGCTATTGTTTTAGGTGAACAACAAATACAAATTATTTCTGATCTGTATGATGTTCCCGGTGCCGAATTAGAAGAAGAAATAAAGAATAACAAAAGTGTACAAGCTAAAAATTTAAAACGGTTACTTACCAACGCTTATAATACAATTGGTGTTGGTTATAGGATAAAAGGTGATTTCCATAATGCATTTCTTTATTTTAAAAAAGGATTATCTTTTGCTGAAGAATTAAATGATAAGATCTCTATTTCCAAATTCCTTGGGAACATAGGCGTTTCTTTTCGCGTAAAAGGTGATTATCCCAAAGCCCTTGATTATTTATTAAGAGCTTTGAAGATCGATGAAGAACAAAAAAACAAATCCGGAATCGCTTCGCGGCTTGGCAGCATAGGAAGTGTATATTGGAATCAGGGCGACTACGAAAAAGCTTTAGACTATTATTTAAAAGCTTTAAAGATGAATGAAGAGTTGGGAGATCAAAAAGGTATCGCGAATAATTTAGGGAACATGGGTAGTGTTTTCATTCAGCAAAGCGAATTAAAAAAAGATGATCCCGAGCAAAAAAATAAATTATTCAAGAAGGGTTTGGAATATTATTTGAAAGCGCTGAAACTTGCAGAAGAAAACGGCTATTTGCAATTACAATCCACCACACTCGGAAATATTGGTTCTGTTTATAAAGACAAAGGTGATTTTAAAGGCGCATTAACTTATCTTTTAAAAGCATTGAAACTCGCGCATGAATTAAATGATAAAGGCACTGTTGCTTATCAAATGGGAAGTATAGGCATTTTGTATACGGAAGCTCCTACTCTTCCTTCACCTAAGGGAGAAACAAAAACCGGATATGTTTTAGCTGCAAAATATTTACAATACGCTTTAGCTGTTTCGGATAGTATTGGTTTGTTAGATAATGCAAAAAACTGGAATGAGCAATTAAGTGCACTGTATAAAAAAACAAATGTTGCCCTTCCTGATACCGGCAGTGATAAATTACTAACGCTTGAACAAACCCATTTGCGTGCCGAATATTATAACCAATGTTTTATTGCGGCGCGCGATTCACTTTTTAGTGAAGCAAAGAAAAAAGAATTTCAGAACCGCGAAATAGATTTTGCCATTGCGCAAAAAGAAGCCGAGGAAAAATCAGCGCAGGAAAAAAAATTGATCGAAAGCGAATCTTCAAAGAAAAATAAATTCATCTTTACAGGACTCGGCGCTGTCCTTATCATTTGCATAGTTGTTTACCGCAGAAGAAAAAAGAAATAAAATCTCACATCATGAAGATCTCCAACAATAAAATTCTAATTACAGGTGGTGCAACAGGCATTGGCCTCGGACTAACCGAACGTTTTCTTAAAGAAAATAATACGGTAATAATTTGCGGAAGACGTGAATCTGTTTTAAAAGAAGTGCAGGCTAAATTCCCTTCTATAATTACAAAAGTTTGTGATCTGTCTTCAGCAACAGAAAGAGAAAATCTATTTAAGTGGGTCTCAGAAGAACATAAAGATTTGAATGTTCTTATAAATAATGCCGGCATACAAAAGTGGGTAAAAATAACCGATCCTGATTTTTACAAACATGCGAAAGAAGAGATCAGCATTAATATTGAAGCTCCCATTCATTTAGCTTCTTTATTTTCCCATTTAAAATCGTTGACAACAATAATAAATGTAACGTCAGGTTTATCATTTGTACCTCTTACAAAAGTCCCGGTGTATTCAGCAACGAAATCATTTTTACATTCATTCACTTTATCGTTACGACAGTTATTAAAAGCAAATAATATTGAAGTGATCGAATTAATTCCGCCCGCTATCAACACTGATCTCGGCGGAAAAGGTTTACACGATGAAGCCCCTCCTGTTAGCGCATTTATTGAAAGCATATTTACCCAATTAAAAGAAGGGAAAACTGAATTAACTTTTGGAATGAGCGAAGCAATGACGAAAGCCGGACCGGATGATCTTAAAAATGTTTTCGCACGAATGAATGCGGGGAGTTAAAGCACACAACCCAGCTCCTCCCCTTTTTTAAGGGGAGATGGATTCTCCGTTTTTCGCGGAGAAGACGGAGGAGTCAACGAAACGCGAGATCAATTAAAAGATAAAACTCTATTCAAACAGATTTGCAATATTAGCGAACCTTACCAAAATTAAGAACAACACCCGCTCCCATTTCTGTGTATTTGCCCGCGATGCAGTATAAATTCAATCCAATCCCAATATATTTAGAAGTATACATTAAATTAAGATTGATCGGAACAGCTATTTGCGGGTCTTTTACTTTTTCATATTTCTTTTGTGTAGTTAATATCGAACCGCCGGTTAAATCTAACTTTAAAACATCTTCCTGATCCGGTCCTGTAAGTGTGTAGTTTGCCTGACCAATACCAAAAGAAGGTGTGATATAAAAATTACTGCATACTTTATTTCTTACACCAAAATTAATATACTGCATCAAGTAATTATTAAGATGGTTAGCTTCTGTACGCTTTGTAAAATCTTTCTCAAAAGCATAAATCAAATTCAGTCCGATAACATACTTTTCTTTTATCACCGAGTTATAAGTTAATTTAATGCCCGTTACATCATTATGCATTGAAGTCATACTGCGTTGTGCACCTGCTTCAATGTAACCCATATAGGTTG
>JANYCL010000062.1 GCA_025360355.1 Sphingobacteriaceae bacterium | reverse complement strand
CTGCTTTTTGCAAGGTCATTTTCTCACCATTGTGTTCAACACTTTGTGCACCGGAGATCTCACCGAACTTTTGTTCCTTCTGTTGTAATTCGGTAAATAAAGGAATGTTTTCTTCGCGGAATAATTCAATACTCTTTTTTACACCACGCAAGTAAACAAAATATTTTTCTTTGTTCAGATCATTACTTCCCGGACTTTCAACTAATTTTTTATTAAGCGCGTTTGAAATTGGAGAAATATTCGGTTCAATGTTTGTAATGAAATCATTGAAGCTGTTTCTGATCTCTTCGTTAGCTGTATCGCAAGTCATTTTAATATAACGCCAGGCCATGTTCTCGCTCACCACAGCGCCGAGTTCGTTATAATCTTTTAGCCACTTTTCTAATTCGGTTGCTGAAGAAATATTTCTTTTTTCTAAGTCAGAAAAAAACGGCTGGAGTTTTTCCCAAACCGTTATTGTAAATTCTTTTGGTATAAAATTTCTGTTCATAATCGTCGCGTTAGTTTGACCTCACCCACCACGCAAGCGTGGTCCCCCCTCTCCTCTAGGAGAGGGAAATGTTTATATTTTAAATGTTGATTGCTTTCCTATTTTATCGTAATTATTTTTTAACCACACATCACAAGCTTTGTATCCTAATTCTTTCATATGCATTAAAAAATCCCAGGATGTATTTAATTTACTTGATAAGTTTAATTCGCCAAGATCCATATCCGCACTTATGTTATGCAAAAATGTTTTTATTACTTTTCCATTGTGTTCAATGCCATTCTCTGCTAATTTTTGTTTTAATTCCAGAATTTTTAATTCTAACATTAAAGATGAATTAAAACTTATTTCGTTTACGCGGTCTTTTATTTCTTCCACATTTGCCGGCACTTTTTGGATCTTAACAGGATTGATCTGCACTAATAAAATATCATCGGTCTCTTCAGTGTTCTCTATCAATGGTTCTAAAAGTGGATTTCCCATATAACCGCCGTCCCAATAAAATTCTCCATCAATTTCTACCGCCGCATACATATAAGGTAAACAAGCTGATGCTAAAATTGATTTTGCTGAAATTTCTTTCGGACCAAAAACTCTTGCTTCACATGTTTTTACATTCGTTGCACAAACAAATAATTTCGGCGGACTCATTTTTTGCAGTTCATCAAAATCTATGAGATCGGTTAATATTTTCTCGAGAGGATTTAGTCCGAGTGGATTTAATTGCGAAGGCGAAAAATTTTCAGCAGCCATGCTAAACATTTTATAAGCGGGAGAATAATCCATATTTCCCTTGCTCATCATTTTATCCATCCATGTTGGCTGCAACATTGATAGTTTTCCGGCTTCCGATATTTTATGCCAGAATTTTACCAGCATGTGTTTAGCAAGATTTTTGCCGCCTTTATTTAAACCGTAAATAGTGCATACACCATTCATAGCACCTGCGCTTGTTCCGCAAATGCCTTCAATTTCAATGCGCTCATCATCGAGCAGGCGGTCGATAACCCCCCAGGAATAAGCCCCGTGCGAACCGCCGCCTTGAAGAGCTAAATCTATTTTCTTAATTTGCATACAGTAAATTTAATAAAAGTATCTTTGCATCATGCAACAAAATACAGCTGAACTCATAAATTATTTGGAAGGTTTTGTAAGCGACAGGCGTAAACAACGACTAACTGAGGTTTTAGCGGAACGAACTCGGCACATGACCATTGTTCTGGAAGATGTTTACCAAGGACATAACGCCAGCGCTGTATTACGAAGCTGCGATTGTTTCGGGGTGCAGGATATACATTTTATCGAGAACAGAAATAAGTTTAAAATTAGTGAAGATGTTTCGATGGGCGCGACCCAATGGTTAACGTTAAAAAAATATAATGATACCGAAAATAATACTGTTGCATGTTTAACAGAATTAAAAAAACAAGGTTATAGAATTATTGCAACGAGTCCGCATAAAGACGATAAAACAATTGCTGAATTAGATGTAACAAAACCTTTTGCTTTAGTTTTCGGTACCGAGATCGATGGAATAACAGAAACAGTTTCTGAAATGGCGGATGAATTTGTAAAGATACCAATGTATGGTTTTACAGAAAGTTTTAATATTAGCGTAAGTGCTGCATTATGCATGAACGAATTAATGGGACGCATCCGAAAACAAAAAATTGCATATCAAATAAGCGAAGACGAAAAACAGGAAATTTATCTGGAATGGCTTAAGGCTTCTATCAGTAAAGTTGATCTGATAGTGAAGGAATACCTGTCTAAACGCTGATTTAGGCCGTTTTTATTGTAAAATTCCCCTCTTTTTCCACTTAAAAAACCCCTATTGCATTGACAATAAATTTTTGCTATCTTCGTTATATCACAATAAAACCTGCTTATCATGAAAGCAAAAAAAATAACGATCACTTCTGTCATTTGCCTCTTTTTTCTTTGCATGTATTTTGTTTCCTGCAAGAAAACGGCATTCACTACTCCTCCTGTAGATCCACAGGGCGACCCGGTTTTACCTTCTACTCAATACGATTACGCCTCAAAACATAATGTAAATAGTTCATACGCTACATTGGGCCGTGTTTTATTTTACGATAAAAAATTATCTGTTAATGATGGTGTGGCTTGCGCAAGTTGTCACCAACAACAATTTGCTTTTGCTAATAATACCCGTTTCGACCGTGGTTTTGATGGAAAATTCCTTGGCCGTAATTCCCCTTCTATTCAAGGATTCCGCGGTTTTGGTAATTTTGCGAGCGGCGATGTTACACCTACCCAAAACAATCAAGCAAAAGTATTACTTTTTTGGGATGGAAGACAAAGCAACCTTTCTGATATGGTAATGAATCCTGTGATGAATCATAAGGAAATGAACATGCCGGGCTTTTCAGAATTAAATGAAAAATTAAAGTCTGCATCTTACTATCGTCAGTTATTCATAAATGCTTTTGGTGATGAAACCATATCTCAAGACCGTATTGCTTTAGCGCTTGAAGCTTTTGTGTGTTGTTTAAATACAAAAACAGTATCTGCTTCCAATCCTATTGTTAACACTATTCCTACTTTGAGTGAAGTGGTGACCCTTGAAGATATGGGCAAGTTCTTATTCCATACAAAATATAATTGTGCACAATGTCACGATCAACAAAGAAATCAAAATGCGTTGCCGCCCGGTTCTACACCTGTTACAGAACCTCAGCCATACAGTACTCCTCCTGCTCCTGAACCGGGAAAACCAAGTAATGCGATGTTTAATATTGGTCTCGATCAAATTTCAATTGATAAAGGTCTTGGCAATTTAACAGGCGCGGCTGGCGATGTTGGTTTATTTAAAGTTCCAACATTACAAAACATTGCGTTCACCGCTCCTTACATGCATGATGGAAGATTTGCAACACTCGATGAAGTATTAGAACATTATAGTCATAATATAAAATCAAATGTAAATCTCAGTCCGAAATTTAAAGACTTTGATGGCAGTCCGAAAAGTTTAAACATTTTACCTGCGGAAAAAACTGCGATCATTGCTTTCTTAAAAACATTGAAGGATGATGATTTTTTAACTTCCCCAATGTATTCCGATCCGTTTAAAAAATAATTTTATGCGATTAGTTTTTTTGACTGTCTTTGCTGCGTTATGTTTTAAAATTAATGCGCAAAGAGCAAAGCCCGATAGTATTTGGTATGAGAAAAAACGCTTTACTTACATGGGCATACAGGCCAATCTTTTATTACAGCAATTCATAAGTTTTAACAGCAATAGTTCCATTAACAACAATCCTTATCTTTTTACTTATTCAACTAACAATAATCACCGCGGCGGAGGATTCGCTTTGGGTACAGGTTTTAGTGTAATACAAAGTTCAACCAACGACGGTGTTGCCTCTATCACAATTCAAAATATTAATATGAGTTTAAGGGTTGGTTACGAAAAGAAATATCTTCAGCGACAGAAATTCATTCCGTTTTGGGGATTAGAAATGGGGATGGGAGGATTAAACAACAAAACAATTTCAACACTCAACCAATCTTTTAATAACAGCACAACAACAATTGAAACAACAAAATATTTTTTTGGTCCAGCTTTAAGAGGCGGAGTGAATTATGCAATAACACGTCACATCATGCTTGGAACAGAATTCTTTTTGAATGCGCAAATAGCATTTACCGAAACTCATACCGATAACAGCGGTGTGCAAACAGCGGGTAATAGCGTAGTTCCTTTTAATATCGGCTTTCAGGCTCCTACCGCTTTATTTTTAATGTTCAGGTATTAATACTTCGTTCCGCTCACCCCAATATTTTCTACCGGATGCCATGTGGTTTTAATTTCCTGCAGGTCTAAAATTAAATATGGATTTTGAGAATCCTCTTTAGACCAATCTTTATCCCAATAGAAAACGCGTTTTACATTTAGGGATGCGTTTTCGCCAATGAGTTTTATTTCTTCTTTATTATTTCTGCAATAAATTAATGCGTTCACATCCATGTGAGATGAAAAATGCGAATGCAATTCTTCACTCGTTCCAGTTAAAATATTTACAACACCGCCTGATAGATCTGATGTTGCCATAACCTCAGCTAAAGTTATTGCGCACAAAGGAAATTTTTCAGAAGTTAAAACAACACAAGTGTTTCCTCCCGCAATTACAGGAGCGATGACTGAACACAATCCTAATAGAGATGATTTCTCGGGTGCAATAATTGAAACAACTCCCATTGCTTCAGGAACTGAAAAATTAAAATGCGAAGACGATACGGGATTTACACTTGAGAACAAAGCAGAATATTTATCACACCAACCTGCATAATAAACCCAACGGTCAATTGATAACGAAACTTCCGCTTCCGCTTGTTTTTTATTTAGTCCTTGTAAAATTAATTCGTTTACAAATTGTTCTTTTCTTCCTTCCATCATTTCAGCAATGCGGTATAAGATTTGTCCACGATTAAAATGAGTTTTAGAACTCCATCCTGTAGTGGCTCCGCGCGCTGCAACTTCTGCATTCCTAAAATCTTTTCTTGATGATAAACAAATGTTCGCGATCAATTCTTTTTTTGAATTGCGCAATTCGTAATAACGTCCGCTTTCCGATCTTGGAAATTGTCCGCCAATATATAATTTGTAGGTCTTTAAAATTTCTAATTCTGACATAATGGAATAAAGGTACTAAAAAAACAAACGTGATTTTCAACACAGAGAAACAGAGTTTTAGAATTACACAGAGGCCTCTGTGGTACTCAGTGTCCTCAAAATCTCTGTGTTGCACTTACGAAAAGCATAACCTAAGGAATTTCCTTAATGCCTTATTCGACTCCTTTGGAGATTCTAAAAATCCCATATGACCGTCGTGTTCTAAATATAAAATTTGTTTGTTTTGAATTTTTTCTGATTGTTCTAATAATTGAGCGGCAGGTAAAATATTGTCGTGTTCACCTATCACCATCATGATCGGATATTCAACTAGACTTAGGATAATCCTTCGGTCGATGCGATCTTTCATTCCTTCTAATGAAGCAACTATTCCTCGTTTTCCCATTTTGCTTGCTATTTTAGAGGCAAATGCTAATTCTTTTTTTAAATATTTTAAATTCTTTGATGCAAATAAATTACGGATCACTTCGCTTGCATAAATTTTGTGATTCGATTTTACCACTTTTACAGAACGGGTTCTGTCATGTTTTTTTTCTTCGCTGTCGGCGTAAGCTGAGGAATGATACAAACAAATACCGCGGATGTCGTCGGGAAATAAATCCGCAAAAGCTAAAGCTGCGTAACCGCCCATGCTATGTCCAATTAGCACGTAACGTTTTAATTTGAGATGTTCTAAAACTTTTTTTACACACTTGGCAATTAATTCCATTGTGTGTACATAGCCAAAATTATCTGTGCCTCCGTGTCCTGGAAGATCAATGGCAATAACGCGGTAAGATTTTGAAAGATTGATAATGGTTTGTTCCCATATTTGGTGAGAGCCTAAAAAACCATGCAACAAAACTACTGTGCGTCCTTTTCCGGTATCTGAAAAAGTGACTTTTCCTTTTTTGAATGTTGCGGTTTTTAGCATTACGTTTATTTTTCCCGCAGATCTCGCAGATAAACGCAGATTAAACTCCGAACTGACTTAAATGATGATCGAGATGTTTGCTTTGAATAATGTCCCATTCCTGTGGATTCATATAACCGAAAAAAGAATGAGGCAATTTCGTAATGGCATCAGGCCCTTTTTGCGAAAAACTTTTTATTTGATTGATCAATTTTTGTTTCTCTTCTTCAAAATCGCAAGGATTAGGAAAAATAAAATTTGGATCAGTCGGTAAGTTTTTAGTGAAGGGGGTTGCAGGATTCACCATTTTTTTCTTAAAATGTTTCCCTAACAAAAGACTGAAAAGTCCGCGTTTACTTTTTACTTCTCCGTGTGCCATTTTTAAAGGGGCGGTGCAATGTGCCATTACTTGGGCGGCATTCATTTTACCCCATTGAGGTTGAGTTGTTGCAGTGATCTTGTTGATTCTTCCAACAAAATCCTGAACATCATTTTGGTTATAAAGACTTTTCATTTTTTAAATTTTATGCGTTAACAAGAGCTGCTTTCAAAATGCTTTCAAATAAAAGTTTTCCATCTTCATTCGAAAGTTCAGCATCGGAAGCGCGTTCCGGATGCGGCATCATGCCAAAAACATTTTTAGTTGCGTTGCAAATACCCGCAATGTTTTCAGTAGCGCCGTTTGGATTTGATTCATCCGTTATATTTCCGTTCTCATCGCAATAGCGGAATAAGATCTGTCCGTTAGCATTTAATTTTTTCAGCGTCTCTGCATCTGCAAAATATTTTCCTTCTCCATGTGCGATCGGAATTTTTAATGCTTTGTTTTTTGGAATTGCATTTGTGATTGCGGTTGCGTTATTTTCGGCTTTAATAAAAACATTTTTACAAATGAATTTACGAGTGTTGTTGTGCAATAATGCTCCCGGTAATAAACCCGCTTCACATAAAACCTGAAAACCATTGCAAACGCCAAAAACAAATCCCCCGTTCTCTGCATGTTTAATTACATTGTTCATGATCGGTGAGAAACGGGCAATTGCTCCGCTGCGTAAATAATCGCCATACGAAAAACCGCCCGGTAAAATAATATGTGTGCAGCCTTCAAGATCTGTATTTTTATGCCACAATTTTATAGTGTCTTGTTTTAAGATAGTTTGAAGAACATACACCATGTCTTCATCGCAATTAGAGCCGGGAAATACTACAACGCCGAATTTCATTTTCATTGATTTTAGAGATACAAATTTACGAAAAAAAGAAGGCTTTTTAAAGGAGATTTTCAACAATTTTCTCGCAAAGACGCAGAGACGCAAAGGTTTACTTCCTTAATTCAAAATTCTGCCCCAAATAAACTTTCCTCACTTGTTCATCATTGGCAAGATCTTCTGCGGTTCCGGATTTAATTACGCTGCCTGAATATAATAAATAAGCTCTGTCTGTAATGTTTAGAGTTTCGTGAACGTTATGGTCGGTAATTAAAATACCAATGTTTTTGCTTTTTAAAGTTCGGATAACACTTTGAATATCTTCAACGGCAATCGGATCAACGCCGGCGAAAGGTTCGTCTAATAAAATAAATTTAGGATCAGTCGCGAGTGCACGAGCAATTTCTGTTCTTCTTCTTTCTCCACCTGATAATTGATCGCCTAAATTTTTACGTACATGTTGTAATCCGAATTCGTCCAATAAAATTTCTACTTTTTCTTCCTGTTCTTTTTTGGTGAGTTTGGTCATTTCTAAAACCGCGCGCAGATTATCTTCGATGCTTAATTTTCTGAATACAGATGCTTCTTGCGGTAAATATCCAATTCCTAATTGTGCTCTGCGATACATTGGTTCTTTTGTAATATCAAGATCATCTAAAAATATTTTTCCTGCATTTGGCTTTACCATTCCCACGATCATATAAAATGAAGTTGTTTTCCCTGCGCCATTCGGCCCCAGCAATCCAACAATTTCACCTTGCTTCACTTCCACAGAAACGTTATTTGCAACGGTGCGGCTTTTATATTTCTTAACTAAATTCTCCGAGCGTAATATCATATCTATAAAGCAAATTGAAAACTAAATTTAAATCCGAAATTTTGTATTGGGTTAGCCCTGGGGTACGTTAGTCTCCAAAGCGCATCTACTCTAAATACTTTAAAAACATTTTCTATGCCTGCACTAGCTTCCACATAAGGTTTTTGTTCTAACGAACGCAAAGTTGTCGGGAAAATTAAAACGTTACGGTTTTTTTGGTCAACGCTTCCCCATACAGCTTTTGCACTTACTACTTCCCGCCATTTTAATTTTTTCAATAATGGGACCTTATTAAATAGCAATCCTTCGAAATGATGAAAAACACCGGCTGCAACATATTGATCACTTCCAAATTCATAATAGCGCATCATGTTATAAGCATAATCATCATAAACATAAGTTTCATTACCACCATGTAATTCTAATAATGGATAAGCAACTTGTCCCCAAATTTTTCCTGCTTGTAACATATAATCTGTATATCCTAATATTGGTGTGATGCGAACTCTGTCAAACAAATTAACGGCTACTTTTTGATAATCGTATTCGCCACCAAATGCATTTTGCAATGATTTAGCATAATTTAACTGGATAACAGGCCATCTGGTTCCTAAAGAAACTCTGTCAAAATCTCCGCCGACAAACTTTTCTTTATAGGCAAACCGAACGTTCACACGCACTTCTGTATTTCTTAAATTTTCTTTATCCGCTATTGCTCCATCTTTTTTATAATATCTGTACTTGGCAGCTCCTACCGGTGTATATAAAGTTCCTGCTAAAGTAAGTCTGGTCACTAATCCAGGAAACCACTGACGCTCGTACCACGCGGAAGTTCCGTCGACCCGTGTTAAGCTCGTAAGGGGGCTTACCCTGAAAAAAGAAGCAAATAAATTATCTTGCGAAAAACCATTTGTGCTTTGTCCTAAAATTTCGTAATCACTTTTAAAAGTTACGCCTACCAATTGGCGGTTTGGTTTTTTGGTAATGAAAGATCTGAATCCTAAACTATATTTCCATTTCTGATCTAAAGTACCATAAGCTACATACCCATTTAGTTCATACCAACGACTAAATTTCCTGCTCGTTCTTCCACCAAACCGCAAGCGCGTACCTTCAACCCTGTTATAGCTTACAAGATTATAATACGGCCCGATCTCAAAATTATTTACTTTAGCATACCCCGCAACTAGCATGTAAAAAATATCAACCCACGTTTTATAAACAGGAAGTGATTGAATGGTGTCAATCATTTTGTAAATTTTAAGTTCGCGCGCGTTTAATGTATCATGCCTGTTTTGCTGCCAAAACTCTTCCGTTTTTTTTGTAGCATCGTCATTAACATCTATTTTATCTCCTTGCCCATAAAAACCATCTTCATGTTTTTTGTTTAATTGAATGTTTCTGTAGGAGGTGGTTTTTCGTCCGTAAAATCCAATTGATTTTTTTTCAGGTGAGAAATCAATTGTTATTCTATCTTTCTTCAGCATCCAGGTACTATCGGCACAAGTAAATTCCTGGGTTATATTTACTGCATTAATAAAATTAATATTTGCGTCTTTTGGAATTGACATTTCAAGCCGCTTAACTGCCCAGGTTGTATCCGCGATCCAAATGTTTCCTGTAAACGATAATTCCTGCGAGCGTTTTGGTTTAAAACGTAAATGGTAACACCAATTGTTGTCAATAAATAAACTATCTTCTAAATAATATTTATAATAAAAAAAGCCGTCGTTTGAAATCGGACTTGCGAATTGCTTATTAAAAACCAAAACATTATTGGTGTAAATATTAATGTTCTGATACATGTCGCCCATGATCTGAGAAATACTGGTGTTTTCGATGCCTGTAATTTTGCTGGCCTTGATCTTTTCATATTTACGTTTAGGGTTTTTCTTAAAATAAAAATCCGAAAGGCTTTCTATCATAAAAAACGGGAGTGATGGTTTTTCATCACTGTATGTGCTGTCAACATTATCAAAAACAAATCTTATTGGCTTCAACAGTTTTCTTTCGCGCATTTCTTTCGGTATCCGGTTCAGATCAAATTCAACTTTGTTATAGGATTCATATTCGTAAGCTTCTAATTTATCGCGGTTATTTTTTTCTTTGTTATCAATTACATTCCTTATGATGCGGTTAGCAGGATTTTCACCGGCTTTAACTGTGACTTCTTCCAGGGCCATGCCTTCATTTTTCATTGGCATGTTTATTTCCTGTATTAAAAGATCGGGATTTATTTTACGTACCATCCGCTTATAGCCAAAATAAGTGGCAATAAGAGAGTCACCAAGTTGCGATGTTTTAATTACAAAGTTTCCATCGAAATCGGTTTGCGCGCCGCTAGAAGTTCCTTTTATTAATACGGGCACAAAGGGTAAGCCTTCTTTGTTTTCCGTATTAAACACTTTACCCTTAATGGTGTAGGTTTGTGCTTGCGTTTTTGAAAGCAAACATAGAAAAAAACCACTAAGAAATAATTTTCGGAAACCGCACATAATATTGCTTAAAAGTACGAAATTGTCAAGCATGATGCAAGGTGCTTTTGTTTGCATTAAGTACATATTTTTTTATCTTTATCGCCTTAAAATGACACGTTACGACGCAGTAATAATTGGAAGTGGAATGGGTGGATTGTGCACCGCATTCATTCTTGCAAAAGAAGGCATGAAGGTGTGCGTGCTCGAGAAAAACCGTCAAATAGGCGGCTCACTTCAGATCTTTAGCAGAGATAAAACTATTTTTGATACCGGCGTACATTATATTGGCGGATTAGGGCCTGGACAAAATCTTAACCGCTATTTTAAATATTTTGGATTAATGGATGCGCTTAAGCTTCACAAAATGGATGAAGACGGTTACGATATTATTACATTTGCTGGAGATGAAAACAGATACCCCCACGCTCAGGGTTATGAAAATTTTGTTGAACAACTTTGTAAATTTTTTCCGGAAGAAAGAGCTAATTTAAATTTATACATTCAAAAAGTAAGAGAGGTTTGTGCAGCTTTTCCATTATATAATCTGGATAGCGGAAAAAAAGATTTTATGAATGCCTGGTATTTAAGTACCGATGCAAAAACATTTATTGATACCATTACGAAAAACAAACGTCTTGCCGAAGTTCTTGGCGGAAGTAATATTTTATATGCAGGCCTCGAAAACGTAACGCCGTTTTATGTTCACGCGTTAGTAGTGAATTCTTATATCGAAAGTTCTTATCGTTGCGTGGATGGAAGTTCACAAATAACACGTCACCTTTCAAATGAACTTAAAAAAATGGGCGGCGAAATTTTTAATTACAGCGAAGCGGTAAAATTTCATTTTAAAAATGATGAAATTGATGAAGTAGAATTAAAAAACGGCGAGCGCGTTGCGGGAAAATTATTTATTTCGGGGATCGATCTTGCAAAAACGGTTGACATGGTAGAGGGTCCGCAATTAAGAATGGCTTATAAGAACCGTATTAAAAGTTTGGAAAATTCTTGCTCATCGTTTATTGTGAATGGCGTTGTAAAACCAGGCGCTTTCCCTTATTTGAATCATAATGTTTATCATTATAGAATTCCAAATGTATGGAACGGCCCTATGTATAATAAAGCTGAATGGCCCGAGGCGGTGGGTGTTTTTCCAGGGACTTCTTCACGACATCCAAATCATACAGAAAATTTTACAGCCATGGCTTACATGACTTTTGATGAAGTTAAAAAATGGGAAAACACATTTCATACCATTCCTAATTATGAAGATGGCAGAGGGCAGGATTACGAAGATTTTAAATTAGAGAAAGCCGAGAAAGTTTTAGAAAACGTTTTTTTACGTCTTCCAGGTTTAAGGGGCAATATTGAGTCGTTTACAACCGCAACACCTTTAACTTACCGCGATTATATTGGCACGCGCGACGGAACTTTATATGGTGTAATAAAAGATTACAACGAACCATTAAAATCTTTTATCACTCCAAGAACTAAAGTGAAAAATTTATTGCTTACAGGACAGAATATAAATTTACACGGCGTAATGGGTGTAACTGTAAATGCGGTTGTAACTTGCAGCGAGGTTTTTGGTCACCCTTACCTTATTGATAAAATAAAAGCTACTGTTGATTAATTACTTTTTAGTTTGACGTTAACCTTGTTGTGGTAGTAGCGGCAACCGTTAGGTGCCATTTCTTCTAAACTAACAGTTCCATTAGTTTTTCCCCAAACCACTTCAATTGTAGTTCCTGTATTGTCACCAATAATTTTACAATCTTCAGGAAAGCTCCAGGTGTTGATATATGATTTTTTCTGACCAACTGTCGGAATAGAAAACTTAACATTGCTTCCTGCAGTTACTTCAATTGGTCCGTTCACATTCCAATCCGGTATTAAACCAAATTCGCAGGCGGTATAAAATGTAGAATAAAATTGTTTGTCGGAAGCAAATAATCCTGTTTTTCCGCCTTGGTTATTACAATAGCCGGGATCGACAGGAAGCGCATGTCCCATGTCGTTTATTTTATAATAAACAACTGCTTCTTCGTTTTCTTTGTCGTGATACGATAAGCGCATTATGTCTTTTTTTCCTAAATAAGTTGAATCGACTGCATCCGGAATTGTATCTGTTTTATGTAAACATGTCCATTGTTTTACTATTTCAAATGCGCTTTTCACATTTACAACAGGGTCGTTCTTGCCGTGAAAAATTAAAACTTTTGGATACTTACTTTTGAAAGCGGGGTTTTGTTGCCAAACTAATTCGCGCCATTCGTCGGGAGTTTTATTCACACCCCACACCATGCTTCCTGATGAAGAAAAAATATTACTTCCGGGTTTATACGGACCGCCTGCAAAAATGGCCGCAGCTTTAAACATGGCGGGTTGCGTTGCGATCATCACTACACTCATAGCTGCGCCGGCCGACATCCCTGTAACAAAAACTTGTTTAGGATCAGCTTTAAAATTTTTGAGCATGTAATCCACCATTTGTTTTATGCTTTCACATTCACCTTTTCCGCGCTCAATTTCATTTTTCTTGAACCAATTAAAACAATGCTGCGGATTATTTGGAAAATGTTGCTGCGGATACATTACACAAAATCCGTATTCGTCGGCAAGTTTATTCCATCCTGTTAATTCAGCCGCCGCTTTAGCGCCCTGACCGCATCCATGCAAAACGCAAACCATAGGTGCATTTTCCTTTACAGTTTTTGGAACATAATAAAATAAACTTAAGTTACCTGGGTTGGTTCCAAAATCCATCACCTCCGGCATTACGGTTTGCGAATCTGCAACAGCAAATGAAATTAAGAATAGAAATAATATCCTAAATTTTCTCATAACAAAAAACCGCGAGGTTTAGCTCGCGGTTAATTTTTTAGTTGCTGATTCCGAAGAACTCGTTGTACGAAACTTCTTTGCTTTCGAGCTTGCAATTGGTTTTTATTAAGTCAAGAACTTTTTTAGCGTAAAGATTTTCGAAGATCTTTTGTGCTTCTTTTTCTTTAGTTAAAAGATCTTTTGCTATTTTTTCTACGTCTTCGTCTTGCGGAGTTTGTCCATAACGCGCGTATTCGCTTCTGATAAAAACTTTAGCTTCTGCGGTTGCTTCTTCAGCATTTACAGAAATACTATTGTCTTTAATTATTTTATTTTCAATTAGTCTCCACTTCATCGTGTCAGAATAATCAGGATATTCTTTATCCAATTGTTCCTTCGACAATGGTTTTTCGTTAACCGCCATTAACCAGCGTTTTAAAAACTCGTCTGGTAATTGAAGATTTAATTTATTGATCAATGTTTTTTCTATTTCCTTGCGTAGATCACGATCGCTATCTTGGTTGAACATTAAACCAAGTTCTTCTTTTATTTTGGTTCTGAATTCTTCTTCTGTCGTGATTTTTCCTTCGCCGTAAATTTTATCAAATAATTCCTGGTTAATGTCTGCATCATCCAATCGTGCAATATTTTTTACGGTTAGCTGAATATTAGCAGTAAAGTTTTCTGCGGCCTCTTTATCAATTCCTAATGAAACAGATCTGTCTAAAGCTGTTTCGTAAAGTTCAGTTACATTTATAACCAGTTTATCTTCTTTTTTTAATCCAACTAATTTTGTTTTTAATGCATCGTTTTTCAAACGGTCGATACCAACACTTGTTGATTTAAATACGCCGCCCGGTACAATTGTATTCGCTGCATCCAACTCAACCATATCAACAAACAAAACATCTTTTTCACCTGCTACTTCCGGGTTAACCGGTTTTCCGTAATTGCGGCGAACATCTTTAATATATTTTTCGATCAGTTCTTCATCCACTTTTACTTTTTTGTAATTGAATGAATGACTGTTGTCAATTTTTATTTCGAATTGCGGCGCTAAACCTAATTGATAAGTAAATGTAAATTCTTTTTGATTTTGCCAATCAACTGTAGTTTCTTCTTTTGGTAATGGATTACCAAGAATCTCGATTTTATTTTCGTCGATATATTTATGAAGCGATTCATTTAAAATTTTATTTAGTTCCTCAACTAAAATAGAAGTCCCGTATTGTTTTTTAATCAAACTAGCGGGCACTTTTCCGGGACGAAATCCGGGAAGAGCTGCGCTGCGCTGAACTTTTTTAATAGCTTCATTAACTTTTTCTTCGTAATCAGTTGGACCAAGGTTGATCACAACTTCGGCGTTTAACTTGTCGATCTCTTTCTTCGAAATATTCATTGGCATATTGCTTATTTTTTTAAATAATCAGGGGCACAAAAATAAGCAATTATTTGGAAGTAAACAGACTGAAAAACAGGTTTTCCGTAATTGGGACCCTTGATAAATGAAAAATTGGTTTTTTAGTCGTCTTCCGGCTCAGGAGCACGCTTCAGGGCGGCTTTTTTAGGCTTTATTTTATTTGGCCAAATAACATTGATGAGTTCATTATGGATCGTTATCATGGTTACGCTAATTCCGTTTATGATCGTAACTTCTTTTGGAGTAGAAGGCTTCCATTGTTTGTTAATTTGAGTGTATTGTCCGTCAACGTTTTCAGTATAGAAATGTGCTATTTTCCCTCCTATAACCTCAACTTTTCCGGTATAACAATTAGCTTTAGCGCCTTGGCGGAACGACACGATCACATCCGTGTAAACGCCGTCTTTTATCTCTTCAGCGCCCCGTTCTTCAAATTTAACCGACCATTTATTATAGCAGTTTAACTCTAGAACTTCAGCTTTATTTTGAGCAACTGTACAAACAGAGATCAAACATGTAAAAAGTGTAAGCGCATAAATCTTTTTCATAAACATCTTTCTAATTAGGTTTTAAAAATAAGGCTTATACCGCATATTAACAAGCGTTTTTGTACATGATTTTGTGTATTGCTACAATTTATAGCAACGTTCTGTTACATTTTGTAGTTTATTTGCAGAAAATAATTGAGCATGTTAGTAAAAACTTACGGGTATGCAGTGCAGGGGATAACCGCCACAAAAGTAATTGTTGAAGTAAACATCGGACAAGGTGTAAATTTTTTTATTGTTGGATTACCCGATAGTGCGGTAAAAGAAAGTCAGCAACGGCTTTATGCCGCATTAAGAAATAATAATTTTTCCATTCCCGGAAAACAAATAACGGTTAATATGGCGCCGGCGGATATCCGCAAAGAAGGATCGGCTTACGATCTCACAATTGCCATTGGTGTACTCGCTGCTTCCGAACATATTACACTCGAAAACATCGATAAATATGCTATTATGGGAGAGCTTGCTTTGGATGGAGAGATCCGTCCGATAAAAGGATGTTTGCCAATAGCCATAAAAGCAAAAGAAGATGGTTTTACGGGAATTATTTTACCCGCGCAAAATGCTGCTGAAGCTGCTGTTGTTGAAGGGTTGGAAGTTTACAGCGCAAATCACATTAATCATGTCATAAAATTTTTTAATACAGGAACGGGTTTAGAAAAAATAACGATAGATCTTGCTGAAACTTTTTCAAATAAATTAAATGATACCACTTTTGATTTTTCAGATGTAAAAGGACAAGAAAACATTAAACGTGCTCTGGAGATTGCGGCATCAGGTGGGCACAATGTTATTCTGATCGGACCTCCCGGTGCAGGAAAGACGATGCT
>JANYCL010000037.1 GCA_025360355.1 Sphingobacteriaceae bacterium | reverse complement strand
TGAAGTTGATTTGATACTTATCTTTGGGAAACTTGTTGCGTTAAAGTATTCTTCCTTTTTTAAATGCGAATTCCGCATATCTATTCCTGTATTGATCGTGTTTACATCAACACTTGTCTCTATGCTCCCTTTTGAAAAATTTTCTGCGTCAAACTTAATTACCGCGGATAATCCTCCAAAAGAACCATCAACAGTTAAACCGGCGTTCTTAATTTTAAACTCAACAGAAGATTTGGAGACTTTCCATTGAGTTTGAGAGAATGAGAAACATACTCCAAATAAAAAAAGTGTTGTTATGATTATTAACTTCTTCATTGATACTATTTCAAATATAATTCTTTATTTGGTAAAAAAGGCATTTATATAAATTTGCATTATGTAAACATTGTTTGAAATCTGTAACATTTTAGGGTTTTTAACAATGAAAATTATGAAATTCAAACGAAAAGTTAGGTATCTTTGGTTAATGAGTGAAATAAGAAATACAATTAAATTATTGCGTTTTCCTTTTTCGGTATTCCTACTACCGATCTCCTTATTTTCATTTTTTTATATCCATCCTGTTTTTAATTCTGAATTAGTTTTAGTTCTTCTTATTTGGAACTTATTAGTTTTCCCATCAAGCAATGGCTACAATAGTTATAATGATAATGATGAAGGTCCTATCGGAGGATTAGCTGCTCCGCCAAAACCGACAAAACTTTTATTGAATATCTCGAACATAATGGATTCGGCTGCTGTTTTACTTTCGTTTGCCGTTAATGTTTATTTCGTTTGTTTTGTTGCTCTTTATATAATTGCATCAAGATTATACAGCAACCGAAAAATCCGTTTAAAAAAATATCCTATAATTGGTTTCTTAGTTGTATTTATCTTTCAGGGCGCATGGATCTTTTGCGCCAATGTGATCGGACTTTCCACCGCGAATTTATTTTCTTCAACTCCTGTTATTTTATCCATTATCGCCTCTTCTTTTTTAATCGCAACTATTTATCCTATTACACAGATCTATCAGCATGAAGCGGATACTAATGATGGGGTTAAAACCCTAAGTATGGCTTTAGGAATAAATGGAACTTTTCTTTTTTCAGGGATCATGTTTGGCATAGCAACTTTACTAATTTATTTTTCATTCGGTCTTAATAATGATCTGCGGAATTTTTGGTTGTTCATTACTGTTATGTTTCCGTCTACTTTATTCTTCTTTATCTGGACAATAAGATCCTTTAAAGATACAGCTCATGTTAATTTCAAGAATGTAATGATCATGCTTGTAATGTCATCGCTTTTAAATAATCTTTATTTTTTCATTTTACTTTTTAAATAACATACATGGCCTATATTTTAGACATAGCAACGGCGGTTCCGGAATTTTCTATTGAAAAAGAAGATATTGAAAGATTTTACTCGGATGTGTTTAAATCCACGCACTCTTCTTCCTTTTTTCAAAAAATTAATTTACTAAACGAAAAAACAAAAATAACCAAACGATACAGTTGCATTCCCGATTATAACGGAAGCAATTATGAATTATATACTGATGGAAATTATAAGCAACCTGTTGAAAAAAGAATGGATGCTTACAAAAATAAAATAATGCCTCTTGCCGGAAAAGCAATAGATCTATTATTACAAAAAAACAAAATAGACACAAATAAGATCACTCATCTGATCACAGTTAGCTGTACAGGTTTGTTCGCTCCCGGTTTTGAATTTTTAGTTTCAGAAAAATACGGACTTCAACACACAGAAAAGCTAGCTATAAATTTTATGGGCTGTTACGCGGCTCTCAAAGCACTAAAACAAGCAAACTATATTGCCGAAAGCGATCCTGATGCTTGCGTATTAATTATTTGTGCAGAGCTTTGTTCCTTACATTTTTACCCATCGGATGCAGATGAAGACATCATTGCGAACTTGTTGTTTGCAGATGGCGCAGCTGCTACACTTGTGTGTGGAAAAAACAATGAATACTTAAAAAACAAAATTGTACTTAGCCTCGATTCGGTTGGTTCAGCTTATATACCGAACACATTAGATCTAATGACCTGGAATATTAGTTCCTCCGCTTTCAGAATGTATTTAAGCAAGCATATTGTAAATGCAATTAAAGAAAATATAGAGCCAATACTTTCTGATTTTATAAATAACACAGGATCTGAAATTGATTATTGGGCGATCCATCCGGGTGGTGTAAAAATTGTTGAAGCCGTAAGGGATAAACTCGAATTGAGTGAAGAAACTGTTGCAGACTCTTTCAATGTATTAGAAAA
>JANYCL010000013.1 GCA_025360355.1 Sphingobacteriaceae bacterium | reverse complement strand
CGATGAGGTAATTGCTAAATTGGAATTGAATACCAATGAGAACAAACCTTTATCGGATTACAAAATTAAATTTGTTGCGAATCTTGATGGAAAACAAATAATTGATAAAGCTGATGTGACAGATGAGAATGGGATCAGATACATTAAATTTAATTTACCGAAAGAACTAAAAACAAATGATGGTTTATTAAATGTGATGATAGATTATAATGGAAGCACAGAAAGTGTTTCGCGTTCTATTCCTATTATTTTAAATAAAGTAAAATTCGCTATGTTCCCTGAAGGTGGTGACCTTGTTTGTGGTTTAGATAATAATGTGGCTTTTACTGCATTAAATGAATTTGATAAACCTGCCGATGTAGAAGGAATTGTATTAACAGAAAAAGGAAGTAAGGTTGCAAGTTTCTCAAGTTTTCATCAAGGAATGGGTGCTTTTAAATTTAATCCTCAAAGCGGAGAAAGTTATTCTGTAAAAATCACAAAACCTGAAGGCATTACCGAAACATTTAAATTACCAACAGCTTTAGAACGTGGTTATGTTTTAAATATTGATAATACCAAGATCGGTGAAGTTGGTGTGAACATCAACACAACTGAAACGGAACAATTAGCAATTGTAGCGCAAACACGTGGTAAATTATATTATTCAACTTTAGTTGATGCGAAAGCCGGAAGCAATAAATTTATTTTCTCGACTGATAATTTCCCTATCGGAGTTTCTCAAATTACTTTATTTGATGCAAAAGGAATTGCGCGTGCAGAACGTTTAGCGTTTGTAAATAAGCACAAACAATTATCAATTTCAGTTGAAACGGAAAAAGAAAAATATTTACCTCGTGAAAAAGTAAAAATGATGATAACCGTAAAAGACGAGCGTGGTTTACCAATGCCGGCTAATTTATCTATGTCGGTGGTAAATGATCAGTTACTTTCTTTTGCGGATGATAAATCAGGAAATATCTTATCACAATTATTATTGCAACAGGATATCAAACAAAAAGTTGAAGAACCTGCATTTTATTTCAGCGCTAAAGAACCAAAAGCAGATAAAGCTTTAGATTATTTAATGATGACTGCCGGTTGGAGACATTTCACTTGGGAAAAATTAATGGAAGAAGAGTTACCAGCCATTAATTATTTAGGCGAACGTGCAATAATTGGCGGTATCATTTATAATGGTGAGAACAGCAAACCAATGGCGGGTGTAAAAATTAAAATTCCTAATGGCGTTGAATACGAATCGGATTCTGATGGAAAATTCTCAATAAAAAAAGTGGATCTTTCTGCTCCTGTTTCTTTACTATTCAATTCAGAAGGTTATTATCAGCAATCGCAATACATGCAAGACTACAATCAAAATTTAGTGTTGTATATGTACAAGAAAAATTATAATTACTACGGATATAACAGTGGAAGCGGTAAAAGTACAAGATCAAAAAGCGGAAATGCAGGTTTGGGTCATGCAGCAGATTTTGAAGACGCTCAAATCCCTATGGCAGTTGCAGGCGGCGTGGTAAATGAAAAAGCCCCAATGCTCGATAATCTTGTTGCTCCAAACAAAAAAAGAAAAGAAGCAGAACAACCTGTTGAACTTTTAAAGAAGGCAGACGAAGGAAAATTAATGAAGTTGGAAGAAAAAGATATTGTCCGTGACCAATCAAAAGCTGACGGAAAAAAAGCACACGACGGACCAAAGGATGCGAATGTTGATGCAAAAGCTTTAGCAAGTCAGGTTGCTGACCGCCGTATGGATAAATTTGGTGGAGATGATTTGGATGAAGGTGGATTAGTTAATAACGGACAAGCAATTCAAACGTACTATCGTGCCCGTCAGTTTTCTGCTCCTAATTATGAAAAACAAGAAAATGTTGAAACGCGCACAGATTTCCGTAATACAATTTATTGGAATCCGAATGTGGAAATTGGTTATAATGGTAAAAAAACAATCGAGTTTTATGCTTCTGATGATATTACTTCTTTCCGTACAACAATTGAAGGAATTGGAAGTGATGGAACAATCGGACGCATGGAGAAAAATTTCTTCACACAATTACCTTTCAATATGACAACTAAAATTCCGGTTGAAGTTGCTACTGAAGATTTTGTTTCTATTCCGCTTACTCTAAAAAATAATACTAACGGTCCGTTAGGTGGTGTAATTACAATTACAGCTCCTGATGGATTAAAAGAATTAGTTGCAATTCCGAGTGTACAAACAATTATGCCGGGTGCTGCTAAAACAATTTATTTAGATTATAAAGTTTTAGATAAAATTGGTACTGGTGAATTCACAATTGCATTTAAAGCTTGTGGTTTAGGTGATGCCTTCACACAAAAAATAAAAATTGCGCCTAAAGGTTTCCCGGTACAAACTTCATTCTCTGCACAAGAAGTAGAAAAAGAATATACATTCGAGATCAATAAAATGGTGAACGGTTCTTTAAAAGCAACTTTCACTGCTTTCCCGAATGTAGTTTCTGATCTGATGAAAGGTGTTGAAGGAATTTTACAAGAGCCTTACGGTTGTTTCGAACAAACATCTTGTACTGCATATCCAAATGCAATGGTGTTAGATTATTTAAAATCTACAGATAGCAAAGATGGAAAAACATTAGCAAAAGCAACTGACTTGTTGAACCGCGGTTACAAACGCTTAACAACTTTCGAATCGAGTGAAAAAGGTTACGAATGGTTTGGTGCAAATCCTGCACACGAAGGTTTAACTGCTTACGGTATCATGGAATTCATGGATATGAAAAAAGCAGGACAAGATGTGGATCAAAAAATGTTAGACCGTACTGCAAATTGGTTAGTGAATCATAAAGATGGTAAAGGTGGTTTTGCAAGAGAGAAACATGCTTACCATGATTTCGGAAGAATTAGTGATGATATTTTAAATTCTTATATCGTGTATGCTTTAGCAGAAGCAGGATATACCAATATTGAAAAAGAATTTGAAACATCTTACAAAAAAGCAATGGAAACAAAAGATCCGTACATGTTAGCAATGGTAACAAACGCAGCTTATTCTTTAAAACAAAATACTAAAGGTGATGAAGCATTAGCTGTATTAGTAAGCAAACAAGCAAAAGACGGTAGCTTCACAGGTTCTACGCATTCTATTACTTATTCTCAAGGAGAATCGTTAACCATTGAAACATCTGCTGTAGCAATTATGGCGATATTAAAATCAGGAAAAAATGCGGGCGCTTTACAAAATACAATTCAGTTTTTGACAACCACACGCAGCGGTTCAGGAGTATTCAGTTCAACACAAGGAACAATTTTAGCTTTGAAAGCGTTGACTGAATATGCAAAGTTCAGCAAAAAAACAACTGAAGATGGTACAATTGAAATTTATATCGATGGTAAAAAAGCAATTACCAAAACTTATAAAGCAGGCGATAAAGGTGCAATTACTGTTGAAGGTTTAGAAGAATTCATTAAAGGCGAAGGTAAACATGAAGTAAAAGTAAAATACGTTGGAGTAAAAACACCGCTGCCTTATTCTATGTCGATCAACTGGAGTACTTCATTACCAAACAGTGATAAAGAATGCGCAATTGATCTTAAAACAAAAATGGCAAGCAAAACTGCAAACGTTGGTGAAACAGTTCGTTTAACTGCAACCATCAGCAATAAAAAAGGTGAAGAAGTACCAAGCACAATGGCGATCATTGGTATACCTGCAGGATTTAGCGTACAACCATGGCAGTTAAAAGAATTACAAGAGAAAAAAGTATTCGACTACTACGAAATAAAAGGTAACAACATTGCAATTTACTACCGTGGTTTAGGACCAAAAGCTGTGAAAGAAATAAATTTAGATCTGAAAGCAGAAATGCCGGGAGAGTATGATGCTCCTGCTTCAGCAGCTTATTTGTACTACACAAAAGAATTTAAAACATGGAGCGCTACTGATAAAGTAACGATCAATAAAGTAAAAGCATAAATTGTTTTTTAAAAACCCTATATCCAAAACAGCAAGGCCTCGTCACATTCTGACGATGGCTTTGCTGTTTTCTTTTGTATTTATAAAAGCGCAAACTACATTTGATATTAACGATCCGCGGAATCCGCAATGTCCTTGTCATAAATACCAAAAACTAGCAGATGATGAATTCAAAAAATTATTGCGCACAGGAAATAAAGGAAATGGAGAGTTTGTTGGAATTGCAAGTTCAAATGGAGATCTGAATTCACGTTCTTTAAATAATTCTGATAAAATTCACAAGACAAGAATAGAAAAATACAGAAAGCAAAAACACAAGGTCAAGGATAAAATGCACCGTGAGCCGCGCTGGTTATATGAATTTAAAAATTGGGATATTTGGAAACGAAAAACGCATCCTATAAAATGTCCGATCTGGAATGGACGTTAGATCTTGATGCCGATCACTAATACATCATCAACTTGTTCATTATCGCCTTTCCATTCTTCAAACTTTTTATGAATAAGAGTTTCCTGTTGTGCCATGGATTCAGAATGTAACTCGGTAAGATGACGTTCAAAATTTTTCACCATTAATTTTTTTCCTTTATCGCCGCCGAATTGATCTGCATAACCGTCCGTAAACAAATAAATGCAATCTTTTTCTTGCAATTTAATTTCGTGATTGGTAAATAGTTTTCTGTTATCCGTTTCTAAACCACCAATAGGTTGTTTATTGGCTTTTGTTTCGATCAACTCTTTATTCCTAATGATCCAAAGCGGACGATTAGCTCCCGCGTATTCTAATTTTTTTTCCTTTAGATAAATCTTACACAGAACTATATCCATTCCATCACGTGATTCTCCGCTCAAATTATCTTGTTTCAATGCACTCCTCACTCCGCTGTGTAATTCATTTAAGATCTCAGAGGGTTTAGTGATTCCTTTTTCATTAATTATTTTCGAGAGCTGTTCGTTACCGATCATGCTCATGAAAGCACCGGGAACACCATGACCGGTACAATCTGCCGCAGCAATTATTATGTGATCATCTTTTTTGAAGAAACCATAAAAGTCACCACTCACAACATCTTTTGGCTGATAAAGCAAAAATGAATCTTTAAAAGCGGAATGGATAAGATCTGTTGGAGGTAAAATAGCTTGTTGAATTCGTTTGGCGTAATTGATACTATCGGTGATCTCTTTATTCTTAGTTTCAATAATTTGTTTTTGGGATTGCAATTCTTGATTTGCTTTTTTCCGGAGCATATTACTTCTGATAGTAAAAAATATGAGGATCGTACATGCAAGGAGTCCGACTGTAAACCAAATTAATGCCGCTTCACGGGTTTGCAACTCCTGATTTTTAGCATCCATATTTATTTTTGTGAATTCCCTATCCGATTTAAGTTTTTCAATTTCTCTTTGTTTTTTTTCATCTTCTAATTTGCTGCCCAGATCTGCAATCTTCACAGCCAGATTGTCAAAATTTTGTTTGCTTGAATTTAAAATATCGGTCACGGCTTGTGTTTCTGTACTTTTTATTTCATAACGAATGCTTTCGAGTGTAAGCAGAACCGCTGATATTGGAGCGTCTCTGAAAGTAGTAAATACCCAATCTTCCTGACTGCCATCATCCATTAAACCGGGTTCTGTATCTAAATTCATTCCGGCTTTGATAAAGTTTTTATTATCTGAAGAAACTAAATTTAAAATAGAATCTCTGAAAGTTCCTATAACAGCTTTTAATTCTATTCCGGAATATTTACCTGATCGGGGTGTAAAATTATCCCATCCGCATATTTCACCTGTTGAAATTCCCGTATTGGTATTATCCTTTAATTGATTTAAAGGCAATGAATCCGCTTGCGCTTCAGAAATTTTCTCGTTAATAGCTATTAAATGAGTAATGAGATCAATAATATATTTTTCGGATGAAGCAGTAAGCGCTTTTACTTTTAATGATCTTAAATAATAATTATTTGAATTTTTATCCGGTATCTCATCGAACGCACTATACAATTGTTTGTTTTTAATATTCAGTTTATCCAATGAGCTTAAGATCTGGCTTGTGTTTTTTGAAAATGAATTCGCGATATTTCTCATACCGGAAGTCGCTCCTCCAATACCGCCAAGAAGCAAAATGACTAAAAAAATAAAAACAATATATAAGTGAAATTTTTGAACTGATCGGGTTCCATATCTGAATAGCTGGAATACTGAAACTGGTAAAACGAAATACAAAATAATATTCATCCAGATCGTAAATAGAACACCGCCGCTAGGCCAATGCATGATCTTAAAAAGGGCGGCCCAACTGGTTAGAAAGAGAATGGAGAATTGATAAATTAATAAAAGGATCCTTCCTTTCTTCGGTTCATGAAACAGCCATAATGGTAAATATAACACACCAAAAACCGCGAAACCTACGACGAATAAAATGCCTGCTCCGGGCCAGTGCATGAATTTAAATAGATTGCCCATACTGGCAAAAAGCGCTGCAATACAACCAAAAATGGTTACAGAAAGCGTGGGTTTTTGCTCATTATGCATAATTACTTTTATCTGTTGCAGAGAGTAAAGATAATAAAGTAATAGAACTAAAAAATTAACGGGGAATTAATTCACATCTTTGCCTGTTTCCAATTTCTTTATCATCTCTTCAATGGCATTTTTGTTTGGCGCATTTGGCGCGAGTGGTAAAGCTAATTTCGCGTTTGCTAAAGCGGTTTTATAATCACCGTTAGCGGAGTAACCGCGTGTTAAACCGGCATAGGTTGTAAATTGTTTAGGATTTTTTGTTGCGTTGGTTTTAAAAACTTCTAATGCTTCCTTATTTTTTTTCTGCGCTAATAATTGTTTACCATAAAAATGAAGATCATTCATCGTTCCCAAAGGTAACGCAGCTTTCATTGAAGAGTCAGCTTGTGTTTTCTTTCCGAGTTTATCGAGAATAGTTGATCTGGTTACTAAAGTTTGAAAATTCTTATTGAACAGAACAGCGGTATTACTCCATGACAAACCTTCTTCTAAATTAATATTATTACTTACGCAAAAATCAGCAGCTTGTTCCCAGGCTTCCCAGCTAAAACCTTTGTCGCTTTTTAATTGTTTTCGGAATGCAGTTAAAGAAGTGTTTACAAGATCAACTTCCACTTTGAACGGAATAGAAACTTTTTCCCATTGCAATGCGATGACTGAAGAATTTTCTGTTTGATTGATGAATTCATATTTTAACCATTCTACACTTTTATCAAGCGTTACTGTTTTTACTTTTACGCGGAGTGCATCTTGTTTATCATCATAAAAAAAACTTCCCCACGAACCATTATCCTTCGAGAAAATAACTGTGCATTCATCTTTTCCGTAAGCCACAAAAAAACCATATTTTCCTGCAGGAAGTTCTTTTCCTTCTACTTTTACATTGGTGCTGAACTCAATTGTAGTATTTTCATTTGCACCTGCACGCCACGGAGCTGCTTTACAGGTTCCAAAACCTAGATCTTCAAATCCTTCATGAACAACCGGTGTACCATAAATTTTTCCTTCACGTCCTTTAACACCAGGTCTGTCATACATAATAGTAACATCAGTAATACCAATGCGCTCTCCGGTCCACGCTTTTCTATTCCCACCAGGAGGCGGTTGACTCAAAGGATTCATTTGTGCATGGGAGAGTAAGAATGTGAAAAGTGAAATGATAAAAAGTGTGATCTTTTTCATGGTTTTTGAATTTGTTTAAAAGTAGCTCCTTCACATTTGGGAATCATCACCCATTTAAGGGGATTTACAGCAATGGAACATCAATACTAAATCGATAGAGGTATTTATTATAATGTTATTTGTGTTTGTGCTTCCTTTTTTGTTAATTTAAGTAATCAAAAACCAAGACTATGAGAAAATTAATTACCCTTTCGATCGTTCTCTTTTCAATTTTAGTAAATGCTCAACCAACTTCATTCTCGTCAAGAGGAATTGGCGGCGGTGGTGCTTTATTTGCATTATCAATTAATCCCGCAAACAATAACGAATATTATATTGCCTGCGACATGGGTGAATTATTTCACACCACAACTTTTGGGACTTCATATACACAAGTTGACTTTAATCAATTGATAGGCGGACATAATTCAAAAGTGTGTTATACAAATTCGGTTGGATTATTGTATTCGGTTAGTTATGCAAATAACATGATCATACCAATGAAAAGTACAAATAATGGTGTAAATTGGACAGCTCTTGCGGGTAACCCTGATAATACGCAGGAAACTTTTTTCATTGATGCAGATTATAATAATCCTTTGCGCGTAATTATTTCTTATTTCGGTGATATTTATTTTTCAAGTAACGGCGGAACAACATTCTCAGCTGTACATACTGCAACAAATTCAGGAGCAGGTGTAACTGTTGGTGGTGTTTTTTGGGATGGGAATAACATTTACATAGGAACAAACGATGGAGTTATTCTATCAACTAACGGTGGGACAACATGGGCAATTACACCGATCACCGGAATTCCGGCAACTGATCGTATCTGGAGTTTTGCCGGCGGAAAAGTTGGTGCGGTAACACGTTTCTTCTGCATTACCGCGTCGAATGCAAATATTTATGTTGGTGTTGTCGGTTCTGATTATCCAAGTTTCCCAACAGGAGTTTATTCAGTTGATTACGGAGCAGGAAACTGGACACCAAAAATGACAGGAATAAATACCGCAACATGCTTTCCAATGTTTGTGGGTATGGCCAATAACGATATCACAACAGTTTATTTAGCGGGAAGTAATTCTAATTCGGAACCTGATATCATTAAAACAACAAATGCAGGTACAGGTTGGTCGCACGTATTTACAACTGCAAGCAACGGAAATATTATTACAGGCTGGAGTGGGCAAGGCGGAGACCGTAACTGGACCTATGGAGAATGTCCGTTTGCAATTGCTGTCGCGCCTAATAATGTAAACTCAGTAATTTTTGGTGATTTTGGTTTTGTACATAAAACAAGTAATGGCGGAACAGGATGGACACAAGCTTATGTAAATACCGCCGCGCAACATCCTGCAGGTGTAAATACGCCTCCAAATCAAAGTTATCAGAGTGTAGGAATAGAAAATACAACTTGCTGGCAGGTAACCTGGCAAAGTGCAAATAATATGTGGTCGTGTTTTTCCGATATCCGCGGAATAAGAAGTACGGATGCAGGAAATTCATGGTCGTTCAATTACACAGGTAATACTGCGAATTCAACTTATCGTTTAGCGCAAGCGGGTTCAACATTAATTGCAGGAACTTCGAATATTCATGATATGTATCAGAGCACACGTTTACAGGATGCGCAATTAGATGCCACAGATGGTAACGGAAAAATAATTTACTCAACTAACAATGGCGCATCTTGGACATTGTTACATAATTTTAATCACCCTGTATTTTGGGTTGCAACTGATCCGAATTTACCAACGCGTGCTTATGCAAGTGTGATTCATTACAATGGCGGAGCAGGTGTAGGAGGAGTTTATATTACAAGTGATCTTAATAATTTAGCTGCATCAACGTGGACCTTATTACCAAATCCTCCAAGAACAGAAAAACATCCTGCAAGTTTAGTTGTGTTGAACGATGGAAAATTAGTGGCGACATATTCGGGAAGAAGAAATAGTTCCGGTGTATTTACTGCGAGTTCAGGTGTGTTTTTATATAATCCTGCAACAAATAGCTGGACGGATGTATCACACACAGGAATGTATTATTGGACAAAAGATATTGTAATAGATCCGAACGATGCAACACAAAATACTTGGTATGCCAATGTATTTAGTGGTTGGGGTGGTCCGCCAAATGGTTTGGGTGGATTATACAAAACAACAAATCGTGGAACAAGCTGGACAAAATTAACAGGTTCTACAATTGACAGAGCAACATCTTGTACGTTTAATCCTGCAAATCCAAATGAAATTTATTTAACCAGTGAAACACAGGGATTATGGATCAGTCATAATATAAATAATGTATCCCCAACTTTTTCAGTGGTTCCGAGTTATCCTTTTCAGCAACCTGAGCGTGTGTTTTTTAATCCTTATGTTACCGGTGAAATTTGGGTGACCAGTTTTGGTAATGGAATGAAAACAGGAACTGTTACTCCGACAGGAATTATTGAATTTGCAAATGCAACAGATAATGGAAACGAATTATATCCGAACCCTGTTATAAATGAATTAACACTAAAAACAGAATTAAAATCGGGAGATAAAGGAAAATTAGAGATCCGTGATATTACCGGAAGAAAATTATATGAAGCTGAATTAACAGAAGAAACAAAAGTGAATGTTTCTAATTTCTCCAATGGAGCTTATGTTGCAAATATTTTTGTGAACGGAATTTTAGTAAAAGCACGCAAGTTTGTGAAAGTAGAATAATGCAAGTATTTAATTGTTAAAAATCTTTGTTTTTTCATGATTTTAGGGTGATAAATTAAGCTTTGTCCCTTAAAATTAAAGATTATCTTTGTTAAGCCTTAAAAAAGGAAAAAAAACCTGTTTTTAAGAGTAAAAAAAGATGGATCAGAATTCTACAGATAATATTGGCTTAGCACCTTTTTCCTGCTCTTTTTCTCCTCAATTACCTGAGTTATTATTTAAACTCAAATGCAGTATCGCGATCTCTACTTATCAAGCCAACAAACTTGTTTTTATTTCTCCTGTTGATGAAAATAAATTAACGCAATTACCGCGCGATTTTGTAAAACCAATGGGCTTCGAAATTTCCGGAGATAAAATGATCCTTGCTACAAAAGATGAAGTACTTTATTTCGAAAACTCAAAAGAACTGGCAAAATATTATCCCAATAAAAAAGACACTTACGACGCTTTATTTTTACCACGCACTACTTTTTATACCGGACAAGTTGATATGCACGATGTAGCAATGGGCACCGAAGGAATTTGGGCTATTAATACTTCATTTTCTTGTTTATGTCAGGTAACAGGTAATTTCAATTTTATTCCAAGATGGCAGCCTAAATTCATTAGCAAATTAGTATCTGAGGATCGTTGTCATCTAAATGGCTTAGTAATGGTAAATGGAAAACCAAAATACGTTACTGCTTTA
>JANYCL010000500.1 GCA_025360355.1 Sphingobacteriaceae bacterium | reverse complement strand
ACCGACGAAATCCCACCCCTTAAAGTAACCGACACTGTTGCGGTGGCACTCGACTGGATGGAGCAATTTAAAGTTTCCCATTTGGCGCTGGTAAGTAACCGTGAATTAATTGGTGTTGTGAGCGAGAATGATCTATTGGATTATAATAAACCCAATGAAACTTTCGAAACAGCAAAACTTCCCATTTTAAAACCGATCATTCATCATTATCAGCATACTTACGAACTATTAAAATTAATGTCGTCACTTAATTTGACATTAATCCCCGTTTTGGATGAGAACGAATTTTACAAAGGCTGTATTACATTAAAAGGCATCGTTGGGAATTTAGCAAACATGGCTTCGGTGCAAAGCCCGGGTGGCGTTATCGTACTGGAATTAAATCAAAACGATTATTCAGTTACTCAGATCGGAAATATTATTGAAGGCAACGATGCGAAAATTTTAAGCCTGCATGTTTCTTCGGTTCCTGACAGTACTAAAATTGAAGTAACAGTTAAAGTGAACCGTGAAGACCTGTCGCGCATACTTCAAACTTTTAACCGTTACAATTACACCATAAAAGCAAGTTATAACTACGGCGACTACGAAAACGATCTAAAAAATAAACTGGATGAGTTTATGCACTTCCTTAACATATAGGCGCGTAACCGGTTTTGTTTTCATTTGTATTTTCTTTTTTACATCTCTGTCTTACTCGCAAACAAATGATCCTCTCAATACAACTTTAAGAGTTGGTGATATTTTTATTTCAGGAAATAAGATCACCAAAAAAAGTATTATTACGCGGGAATTTACTTTAAATGTTGGCGATACAATCAATTCAAAATATCTCGCAGAGAACGCACTCCGCTCGCAGCAGAATATTTTTAACACGCAATTATTTATTTATGACTCGGTGACGTATGTTGTAAATCAAAACTCAAACACAGTTAACTTCAATATTAAAGTAAAAGAACGCTGGTATATTATTCCAACACCTCTATTTGAAATTCAGGATCGTAATTTTAATCAATGGTGGAGAACAAAAGATCTGTTCAGAATAAATTATGGTCTGGCACTGGATTGGAATAATTTTACCGGTCACCGTGATAATTTAAATTTTATTGTAAGAAGAGGTTATTCAGAAAAATATGGTGTTGCTTATACTTTACCTTACATAAACAAAGCGCAGACCATTGGAATAACTGCTTCTTATGCTTACAGTCGGAATAATGAAGTTGCTTATGTTACCGAAGATAATATTTTACATTTTCACCGGGATTATAAAAACTATATGCGTGAACAACACGAGGCAAAAATTGGAATTGCGATCCGGAATGCATTATATCAGCGGAGCACGATCGAGTTATTGTATAATCAATTATATGTGAATGATACGATCGCAAAATTAAATTCTGATTTTTTTGGAAATAAAAAAACAAAGGTTGGATATTTTTCTTTGCAGTACCGTTATGTGTTTGATAAACGTGATTATAAACCTTATCCGCTAAAAGGAATTACGGTAGAGCTTGGTGTAACTAAAGATGGATTAAATTTTGTGTATGATGAATCGTTGAATAATTTATATGCTGTTGCCTCGTTAAAAAAATTCACGCCACTCTCCAAGCGCTTTTTTATAGCCAATCAAATTAAAGGACGCTACATTAATACAGATTACATCCCCTATTATTTTAACCGCGGACTGGGTTACAATAATGATTACATACGCGGTTACGAATATTATGTAATCGACGGACAAAGCTATGCACTCATAAAAAATTCTTTAAAATATAAATTGATCAAACAACATATTGTGGAAGTGAAAGCATTGAAAAAACGTTTTTCGCAATTTAGCACCATCCCATATTCTGTTTACTTAACATTAAATGGAGACGCCGGTTATGTGCAGGACAAATTCTATGGAAATAAAAATTCCCTCAATAACAAATGGCAATATGGTTATGGTATTGGTTTAGATTTTGTAACATTCTATGATATTGTCGCGCGCTTTGAATACACTTTTAATAGGATGGGACAAAGCGGATTCTTTATCAGCATGAGTGCAGGGATTTAGCTGTGAAAAATAGGATTGATTAGAAAAAATAAAATTCTTATTTGGAGAAATAAATTGATGAGCAAAATTACTCAATTGAAGTTTTTATCAACGTCTCCCTGTATTTTTCAAGAATTGTGGATTTGGATATGAAACCTTCATAACGCCCATTGAAAACAACAGGAATATTCCATAAATGTGATTCATCAAATACTTTCATGGCTAAATTTATATCGTGTCTCTCGGTTAGAATATAACGCGGCGAATGCATCAATTGTTTAACAGAAACACTATCGTATAAATTTTGTTTGAACATGATATCACGGATATCATCAATAGTGATAAGTCCTTTTAAAACATTTTCCTCATCAGTTACCGGAAAAATATTCCGCTTGGAAGAAGAGATCAATTCAACCAATTGCCGCAGTTTAATATCTTCCGGAACAACAGTAAAATCACGCTCTACAAATTCAGCGAGATCGATGTTGCTTAAAAGATATGAGTCTGTATTCTGCGTGTTAATACTTTCTTTTTCAGATAACTTTTGCATATCAATACTTAATGGCATAAAATATTTTGATACGGCATAACTAAGTGCAGAGACTATCATCAAAGGAATAATTAATTCGTAACCGCCGGTAATTTCTGCAATTAAAAATATCGCAGTTAAAGGTGCGTGAAAAATTCCGCTTAAAATTCCGGCCATTGCCACGATGGTGAAATTGCTAACCGGTAATTGTATACCGACCTCACCGGCAAAGGAAGAAAATAAAAAACCAATGAAGGCGCCGATAAATAATGAGGGCGCAAAATTTCCACCGTTGCCTCCGCTTGCAGTAGTAAAAGCAGTTGCGATTGGTTTTAAAAGTATGACAAGTAATAATAGCAGATAAACCATTGGTTTGCTTAATGCGCCTTTTACAAGCGGTGAATTAGCGAATACGAGATCAGTATTTAAATTGGAAAGTAATTTTATACTGTTGTAACCTTCACCGAATAGCGGAGGAATAAAAAGTATCATTATAAATAAACCTAACCCACCAACAATAACTCTTAGAACATGCTTGCTCTTGAATTTTATAAAATATTTTTCAGCCACGGTAAAAGCTTTCGCATAATAAAATGAACACACTCCGGTAAGTAAACCTAAGAGTAAATAAAAAGGAACATTATAATAGTCGAACGGTTGCTGCAATTTAAAATTCAATAAAATATCTTCGTGTAAAATTATTTTAGAACACAAGCCGCCTGTAGCCGAAGCTATAAGAATGGGAATGAATGCCGAAATATTTGCTTCCACCAATAGAACTTCAAGTGCAAACAATACGCCGGCAATGGGTGTATTAAACGCACCTGCAATTCCTGCAGCTGCACCGCATGCTAATAATAAAGTTCGTTCTTTGTAGCTGAGTTTATAAGCTAATCCAAAATTAGAACCAATTGCAGAACCCGTCGTCACAATTGGTGATTCCAAACCTGCAGAACCGCCGAAACCTATTGTGAGCGCACTTGTGATAACATGACTGTATGTTTGATCTTTAGGAAGCATACTGGATTTTTTTGCAATCGCGTATAAAATATTCGATAATCCCTTTCCTAATTTTCCACGGTTAATATAAAAAACATATAAGGCACATAAACTAATTCCTACAAAAGGAAACATCGCAATAAAGATCTGGCGGTGGGAAGAAAGAATTCCGATGTAAAAAATAAGCCAGTGTACAAAAAGTTTTAGTGCGACAGCAGCGAGTCCGGCAGTAAGGCCAATTAAAATAGCACTGAAAATAATAAATTGTTTGGGCGTTAAACGATCCTGGATCCAGATGACAAAGGCATTGCCTCTGAATATTATTTTAAATAGAACTCCCATTAGCCTCCTAATGTAAGGATTAATGACGGGCATAAATAATATTTAACTTGCATAAATCTTTATTTTCCAAAATGAGAAAAATTAGTAATTTTGAATAAACAATAATCATAAGTCACCAAATGATCTGCAAGTAATAATCGGGTTCGTACTGTTTGGAGTGAGCTTGATAGTTTCAATTTTAATCTTCCGTTCTGAAAACAAGAAGGGGAATTAATACGCTTTACGGTTGTCGCGTATTTCCAATTTTCAGGAACAAGAAGTGTACGTCTTTGCGAGCCGCTTTTCGCGGCGTGGCAATCTGCCAGTGCGCAAGGGTTCTTACCATTCTTTCACCACGTCATACAAGTCTTTCCATTCAGGGTTGATCTTATTTATCAATTCCTCTTTTTTCTTTCTTGAACCGGCTTTGATTTTTTTTTCTCTTGCGATGGCTTCACCAATTAAAGGAAAGCCTTCATAATAAACTAATTTGTGCAATTTATATCTTGCTGTAAAAGAACCGGGATTAAAATTGGTTTTATGTTCTAATATCCGCCGTTTTAAATCGGAAGTGACACCGACGTAGAGAGTTGTATTAGTTTTGTTTGTTAGAATATATATGGCTCCGCCGCGCAGCATATTTCAATTAATGTTTTTTGTTACAACCCACCGCACTAGCAGATTGCTTCGCTTCACTCGCAAAGACGCACGCATGGTGAGAATGCAAATCCGCGCGAACAGGATATAATTTTTAATTAAGATTTTTCTTCTTTCTCAAATTCTACAAATTTATTTGAAACGGAGTTCATAAAGGTTATAGTTGCATTTATTGAAGATAAAATGTCGAAATCCAACATTTTGTCAATAGCGTCAAAATATCTTGTTAAATCATCTTCGGCATTTGTTTTTAAATGAATAATATTTTTTCGGTTTTCATACAGGGCCAGAATAATATCTTTTTCATTCGTTATATTATCCCAAAATTCAGCATTTTCCAGGTATTTTGGGATAACGTGAATTAATTTTTCAGCAAAAGAAACTTTAGTGCTTTCAATTTCTGTTTTGTTAAATTGTTTAGGCTTATTGCCTCTAATTGTGTGGTAAATAAAGTTATTTGGAATAATGTGATTTAGAAAGGCCTCTAATGAGGAGACTAACATTATGATGCTACTTGCTCTATATTTTACATAATGATTGTAACATTCGTGAGTTCCTTTTTCTTCAAAATCAAGCAAATAAACATTATCACCTTTCTGTATACCACATTTGGTAAAATTATTTTCTTTAATCCCTTCAGAATTATTGTAATGTTCAATAGATAAACTAAGGAATAAATGGATTGGATTGGGAAATGCGGTAATATAAAGTTTTGATTTATATCTTACAGCTAAAGATTTTATTATTCTCTTTTCTCCAGTTTTGAAAGTAGCGGCTAGTATTAATTTATTTGAAGTGAGATCAGAACTGTCATTTTTAACGATAGAACTAGAAATAATGTCATTTTGATACGCCTCCTCAGTAATTTCTAAATTGGGATATGGAGGAATTTTTATTTTCATTCTTTCAAATTCTAATGCGCCTCTAACCAATTTGGTCCGGTGCCCATGCCAACTTCTACAGGGACTTTTAAAGGAATAGCATCGCGCATGTGTTTTTCAATTATTGGTTTTAGTTTTTCCAATTCTGGTTTATAGATATCAAAAACTAATTCGTCATGCACTTGTAAAAGCATACGTGATTTAATATCCATCGTTTTAAATTCTTTATCGATGTTTATCATCGCTACTTTTATCATATCAGCAGCTGAGCCTTGTATTGGCGCGTTAATTGCATTTCGCTCCGCAAAACTTCGCACGGTTGCATTGTTCGATGTAATATCACGCAACCAGCGTTTGCGTCCTAAAATAGTTTGGACATAACCATTGTCGCGTGCAAAATTTACTTGCTCGTCCATGAATTTTTTAATACCGGAGAATTCTTTAAAATAATTATCAATTAATTGTTTCGCTTCAGTTCTTGAAATATTTAAATTTTCTGCTAAACCAAATGCACCTTGTCCGTAAAGAATTCCGAAGTTTACACTTTTAGCTTTGTAACGCATATCCTTTGTTACTTCACCTTCGGTAACTCCATATACTTTTGCAGCGGTGGCTGTATGAATATCTATGCCGGCATTAAAAGCTTCGCACATGCCCGGATCGCCACTCATAGAGGCGGCAACACGTAATTCAATTTGTGAATAATCGGCACTTAATAAAACATGATCTTTATCGCGTGGAATAAATGCTTTGCGTATTTGTCTGCCGCGCTCAGTACGGATAGGAATATTTTGTAAGTTAGGATTATCACTGCTTAATCGTCCTGTAACAGCAACAACCTGGTTAAAGGAGGTGTGCAGACGGTTAGTGATTTTACTTACCATATCAGGAAGCGCATCCACGTAAGTGCTTTTTAATTTTACGAGTTCACGGTAATCTAAAATTTTGGAGATAATAGGATGTTTTCCCTCGAGTTTCGCTAAAATATCTTCGCCGGTGGCGTATTGTCCTGT